>JAMFSY010000012.1 GCA_026225555.1 Methylacidiphilales bacterium | reverse complement strand
CTGTTCTCGACAGAATGGTGAATTCCTTGGAAACGGTCGATGTCGCTCTGGTAGATATTGGAGAGGATGTAGACGTAGTAGTCCTTCATCGACCGCAAGGCTGAGACGGAACTGATCCTTCGACAAGCAATATACAAAGCTTATAACTACAGTTGCTTATGTGAGCAACGGCTTTGTACATAGCGAATCGCATCACAAATGCGTTTGGTTGACATCCGCCATAACAGTATATGGCGACAGAAATCTCAAATGGTAAGCAGACAGTCAAACTCTATTGCTCGGTCAATCGCGGAAAGGCGATGTACCAGCTTGCCTATTACATGGGAGGCAGGCGGGTTCAGAAAAACTTTGCCGACAAATCGGAAGCCAAACGGGTCGCGAAGCAAATCCTCGGCGGGTTGACGAATGACGCGGTTGCGGTCGAAGCGATGGCCACGCCAGAGTTGGAAAGCCTCATTGCGGCGCGGAGGGTTCTGGTGGGTGGTTATGCCCTGCATGTGGCGGTGGAAGAACACGCGCAAGCGGTGACAAAACTCGGGAAAGCGACGTTGCGGGAAGCGGTCGAGTTTTTCCTGCGGCATCATCGAACAGATGTCCCTCGCTTGCCGTTGAGCGAAATATCGGAGCAGTTTGCTCGTTCACGCGAACAGATGGGCCTTTCGCCTCATTACATCTTCCTTTGCCGGAAGTTCACGCGCCAGATGGCGGAAGCCTTCCCCGGCTCGTGCCTGAGCGATTTGAAGACTCCAGAACTTGATAAGTGGATCGGTGGGCTAAAGCTCGGAGCGACGACCAAGAACGACATGCGGCGGGTGCTGGGAACCTGCGGTAATTGGGCCGAAAAGCAGGGCCATTTGCTCAAGGGCTACAGTCCATTCCCCGGCATGGTGCGGTACAAGGAAACGAAATCGGACGTTTCCATCTTCACCCCTGAAAACATCGCCAGCCTGCTCAAGAAAGCCGATGTGAGCGTGCGGCCGTACCTGGCCCTCGGCGCGTTTGCGGGACTTCGTACCGCCGAATTGCAGCGGCTCGATTGGAGCGAGATTGATCTGGATCGCGGTTACATCACCGTGGCGGCGAGCAAAGCCAAAACCCGGCAGCGGCGCTTGGTGCCCATCTCGGACAACCTCAAAATGTGGCTCACTCCCCTGCGGCAAGCCTCGGGGCCGGTTTGTCTCCATACCTGCCCGCAACATGCGGCAAGAACCCTGTGCGAAGGGTTCTCCTGGGCGAAGAACGGTCTGCGCCATTCGTTCATCTCGTACCGGCTGGCCATCCTGCACGACACGGCGCGGGTGGCGCTGGAAGCGGGCAACTCGCCAGAAGTGATCTTCGGTCATTACCGGGAATTGGTCACACCGGAAGCCGCGACAATTTGGTTCTCCGTGAAGCCCGCCTAGGGCTTCACGTTCGGTCTTCAACCCCAACAAAGAAACGAAAACAGAAAGGACATTCGATTATGACTTCACCACAACGCTCCCATGACCTGGGCCAATTGATTCTCACTCTGCGCGGTCAGCGCGTAATTCTTGATGCCGACCTTGCCGCACTCTACGGAGTGCCGACAAAGGCGCTTAATCAGGCCGTTAAACGCAATCAAGAGCGTTTTCCCGAGTCGTTCCAGTTTGAAGTGAGCGCCGAAGAGATGGAAGCCATGCGGTCACAAACTGTGACCGCATCCCCGAAACGCAACGTGCGCTTCCTGCCCCGTGCCTTTACCGAGCACGGCGCATTGATGGCCGCCAATGTTCTCAACAGTCCACAGGCGATTAAAATGAGTGTCGCCCTGATCGAGACATTTATTCGACTGCGACAGGCGCTTGCGACCACCCAGGTTCTGGCCCGCCGTTTGGCTGAGATCGAGCGCACCGTGGTCCAGCATGATAGTGCTCTCAAAGAACTTTTCCGCGCCATTAAGCCGCTCCTGCTTCCGCCCCCGGAACCGCCGCGCAAGAAGATAGGTTTTTGAAATCGCAAATTGCGATCTCAAGTTTTCTGTCCAAGGAATCGCAACGCAACACAGAAACGCCCACAAACCCCGACACCGGACGCCGCCTGCGCTCGGGCAGCGACCAACGGGAGCCCTCATCCCCGCGTTTTGAAGCCCGCCCCCCTCTTCCTTCTGGGGGCGGGATCAAGACGCGGCACACGAACCTCCGAAAAAAGCAGACGTCGTGACGCGAGCACGCGGCGCGGCGTCTGCTCAGCCCTTCCCACGGTCACAACAAGAGCCGGGATAGACATCTCCCCCCGAAGCGACCAAACTTTCGTTGCTTGCGGGGTGCGTTCTGACAGGCAACCCGGCAGAATTTTCCAAAAAAGAAAACTCCGTCCGTATTTACCCGGCTGGCTTGGATTGCGCGGAAGAGGCCTTCCAACTTCCAATCCACCGACGCACGAAATCCCAAGACTGGCGAGAAAGCCATTGAACCAGGCCAATCGCAGCAACAAAGGAAAGCGAACCTCCCCACCAAGGCAACTGCGTGAAAACAGCGGAGAGACAGATTCCAGCCAAAAGGCCAACCGTAATCCAGTTGGCGCGGGATTCTTTGCCTAAGCGTTTCACGAGCGCCTGATTCTCTTGGTGGAGCGTTTGAATCTTATCGGCCGCCTCTGCCGTCCGTCTGGCCGATTCGCGATTGTCCTTTAAATCGTCTTTGAGGAGATACAAATCAACCCCGATACGTTCTAAGTGCGTGGCGATGGGCTTGAGCTGTTGATCGATCCTCTTGCCTCGGTCAATCGTGATGTTACCCAGGCCGACGATCTCCCGCAGGGTGTCATTGGCCCTGCGGGTTTCGTCTTTGAACTCGGCCACGACTGCCGCGTTGTTGTGATCCGTCCGCTCGATCATTCGGCGTTCCAAGTCGGTGGCCTTCGTCACCACATGTTGGAAATCGGCGGTTGCCTTGACCAATTCCTGCGGCGTCTTCGTGAATTGCTCCGCACACGCATCGAGCAGGACGGCGAAGACGACCGGCCCACTTTTCGGATCGCCCTGAGCGGCATCGTAATAGCAATGGGCGATCAAATCGCGCCGCGCTCCCTGTGAATCGCCCTGCAAGTAGGTCAATACCTTGTCACTCATAGATCGTCCAGCGGGTTAAACTCGTCAATCGGGGGACGGGTGGTTTTGTCGGTGGGTCGGCTCACCTTGTTCTTGATCGTGGCCGGGTCGGGTACAAGCACGCGGGCGGCATCCTCGCATTGGGTGAGCATCCGATTCAGAAAATACTCGATCTCGAAGCGGCAAATCTGCGGGATGGACGGTATTTTCACAGCTTCGGCGAAGGTCAGGTGCTTTTTCTTCTCGGCACTGGCCTGCTCGATGGCCTGAATAGTGGTCGCGGTAACGGTCGGTAATTCGAGGACGGGCACCCGGTTCTTTTTAAACAATTCCGCTAAGGCCGACTCGTCGAAGGCATGGCTGCGGAACCTGGCCGGGTTCTTGACCAGCACGTAGTCAACGCGGTCTCCCAACGCGCGGTAGGTCTTGGCGAGACTCGCCGTGGCGGTGGGGTCATCCGCTGCGAACATGACGACAGTCATGCGCGTTTGACGGGCGTCGAGCGCATCAAGCACGCGAAGACTTGCCATCGCGCCCAGGAGGAAGTCGGTCGCCTGGGCCGGAAAATCGGCAATGGCCATCGGCGTATCGGGCAACTCCATGATGAGCTGCAAGAATTCGTCGTTGGAGCGGGTGGCATCGACAAACGCGGCTTCGGGAAACTTTTTACTGAGGGTTCGATGCTCGGCGTCACAATCGACGGCGGCAATCGGTATTCCGGCAAACCTCGCCCATGCGAGGATTATTTCAAAAACAAGGGACTTGCCGATGCGTCCGCTGGATTGGAAACAGGTGATGAGACGGTAGAGTATTTTTAGAGATTCGGGGGACATGGTTTCTTAGGTATTGGGTTTAATGATCGTCCAAGAG
>JAMFSY010000011.1 GCA_026225555.1 Methylacidiphilales bacterium | reverse complement strand
TCCTTCGCCGTCGTCGTGGCCACAGGTTTGGCCAGAACGGCCATCGCCGGCAGGAAAGTCAAAAGCGCGGCGTAAGTGAATCGCGTGAAGTATTGCATGGACCTATTCATAATTACGATTAAGGACTGGATTTGGATGCGGAGGGGGGAACTCCGGTTCCCATGACGGAAAGACGTTTGCGCCTCTCGAGCCAAAAATCGATGAAAAAGGTAATTCACCCGAAGGGACTGGCCTTCAGGAGTTGGGAAGTCGGGAGCTTTAAGCAACCATGAGAACTTCGAGGAGCGCTTCTCTACTTCTTCTCCGCCGCCAGCTTATCGACCAGTTCCTCCGCCGGATAAGTCACGATTTCCGCCAGGGTCGGATGATAGTGGGGCATCTCCGCCAATTCCTGGGCCGTGCCACGATAACGCATGACCGCGATCAGCTCGTGGATCATGTCCGAGGCATGGGGCCCGATGATCTGGGCGCCGATGATCTCGCCCCGCTTCTTCTCGGCGAGAATTTTCACGAACCCGTGACAGTGCCCGCCAATCATCGATTTGCCATGATCGTCGAAAGGATAAGAGGCGCTGACGAAATCGATCTTTTGTTCCTGCGCCTCCTTTTCGGTCAACCCGACCTGCGCGATTTCGGGATCGGTGAAAGTCACCAGCGTCTTGAGACGGTAATCGATCTTCTCCGGCTTGCCCTTGCCGCCATGCAGATGGAGCACGGCATTGCGCGCCGCCAATTCGCCCTGTTGGATGGCGATGTGTACCACCTCGTGCATGCCCACCACGTCGCCCGCGGCGAAGATGTGAGGCTCGGAAGTGCGCATCGTCGCGTCAATGTTGAGGCAGCCTTCGCTCGCCTTCACTTCGGCGTTCTCGAGCTTTAACTTGGTAATCGCGGGGACGCGGCCCAGGGCATAAAGAATCTCGTCCACGATGAGCTCCTTCTTCCTGGTGCCGCACTGATAAATGATCTTCTTGGCCTTGCCCGCGCGCCGGACTTCGAGCAGCTTCACACCGGTTACGACCTCGAGATCCTCGTCCTTGAAAGCGCGCCGCAACTCGGTGCTGACATCGGAATCGTAAGTGCCGACGAGATTCGGGCTGCGCTGGAGAAGTGTGGTCTTCGACCCGACCCGGGAGAAGAATTGCCCAAGTTCCACCGCCACGATTCCTCCGCCCAGCACGGCCAGCCGCTTCGGGATATGCTCCGTCTCCAGCGCCGTATCGCTGGTCCAGCAGCCGGTTTCCCACAACCCCGGAACCGGCACACGGGTAATGGTCGAGCCCGTGGCGATGATGAAAGTTGAGGCGGTCACAACCTGCTGCTTGCGGCCGTTCTCCAGAAGAAGCGTATTCTTATCCTGGAACGACGCATGCCCGCGCAGGAAGGTGAACTTGCCGCTCTGCAATTGCTTGCGGCGATACCCGGCGAAATCCGCGATCAGGCGCCGCTTCCGTGCCTGGACGGCCGGCATGTCGACCTTGATCGGCTTGGCGATAAGTCCGAATTCCGCCGCGCGATTGATGGCGTGCCAGCGGTGTGCCGATTCCAGCAGTGATTTCGACGGCATGCAGCCGCGCAGGATGCAAAGTCCGCCCACTTCTTTCGCGCCTTCGATCAAAGCCGTGCGCGCGCCGAGATTTGCCGCCACGCGTGCCGCCGCGTAACCGGCGCTGCCGCCGCCGATGACGATCACGTCGAAGTCTGGTAAGGTTGTTTTGGACATAAGCGATAGAAAGTTTCCCGGCCAAACGGGTCATCCTGAGGTTGCCGAACGCTCAGCTCCGGGAAATGGCCAAGGGTGTTTCGGCGGCAAGCTCGGGGACGATGACCTTTACCAGTCGATTAAACCGGCGCGCCGACGAGCACCACCCGGGTGCTGCCGAACTTCGGGTAGAGATAACGATCCGCCGTCACTCCTTTTTTCGTCACCACGCGCACATGGTCCAGCCCACGTTCCCGCAAGCGCCGCAGGCTCTCATATAAGAGGAACGTGCCGAGACCGCGGCAACGGTATTCATTCAGCACCGAGATGCCGAGCGGCAGGTTGCTCACCTTGTCGGCCGCGTCGCGCAGGGCCGAGGCGCCGATGATGCGCGCCCCATGCTTGATCGCCACGAAGGCGACTTCACCCGCGGGAAAGGAGGTCTGGACGATCTCTTCCGCCAGCTTGATGCGGGAGGTGAGGTCATCGCTCCAGCCCGATTCCATCGAGACGGAGCGGCTGACGCAGGCGAGGAGCAGATCACGATCCTCGAGCGAGGCGGCCTCGACGGTATAGCGGGGAGGAAGCTTCGGCGATTCCGCCGGTAAATTTTTCAGGTCCCAGGAGAACTGGACCCATGCGGACAACATCATGTTCCTAGCTTCGCGGGCACCCTACGTCCGCGCAAGGGGATTTTGATTATTCCTTTATCAGGCAGGGATGGCATCGGGGCGTCATCCCTGGCCTTCTTCGGACGGCGCGAGAGTGGCGTCCCCGTTCAAAATCTTGGCCTGCCTTCTGCTTCTTTTCTTTCGAAGATGTTTCACGAAAAAAACTGAATCCATTTGCGCAGTGACGATGCGCTATTAAACTTCCCCTTGTGGCTCGAAAAACCAAATCCACTTCTCCCGAAGAGCCCGGCGCGCCGCGGCGCTCTTCCGAACAGGGGCCGAACCCCGCGCTCGAACCCATCCTCGACGACAACCTCGATACGCTCTCCGCGTTGCAGTTGATCGACCTGCTCACGCAGTTCTACCCAATCGAATCGCCGCGCCGCATCGAGCTCGGTTACCTCCGCCGCCGGGTCGAGGAACTGGAGATCACCAACGATCAGGCCCGCCAGGCCATCGAGAAACTCGACGCCGCCGTCACCAAGCTGACCCAGCCCGCCAACCGCGTCGGCACGCTTCTCAATCTTCCCAAGCCGGATATCGCGCTGATCGTCAATGGCGGCACCGAATTTTACTGCTCGATCGATCCGCGTCTCGCCCAGGCGAAACTGCTCATCGGCACGCGCGTGCTGCTCAACGAAGCTTATGTCGTCATCGGCGACCTGGGCTTCGAGACCGGCGGCCCCATCGCCAAGATTCAGGATCTTCTGCCCGATGGCCGGCTCCGCGTGGGCCAGGAAGGCGGTCTCGCCAACACGCTCGTGCTGCGTTCCGCGAACCTGGGCAAGGAAAAGCTGAAGCCCGGCCTCGAGATCCGGCTCGATTCCTCCCAGCGCGTGGCGCTGGAAGTCGTGGCCGGCGCGCAATCGCGCGACCATCTACTTGAGCAGGTGCCCGAGTTGCCATGGGAAAAAGTCGGCGGCCAGGACGAAGCGCGTCAGGCTGTGCGCGATGCGGTGGAGCTTCCGCTCCTCCATAGCGATCTCTTCCAGGCTTATAATCACACCAGTCCCAAGGGCATTCTTCTTTACGGCCCTCCCGGTTGCGGCAAGACGCTGCTCGGTAAGGCGACCGCCTACAACCTGACGCGCCAGCTCCGCGAGAAGACCGGGCAGGATCACCGCGAGTACTTCATGCACGTCAAGGGGCCCGAGATTCTCAACATGTGGGTGGGCGAATCGGAACGTCAGGTGCGGGAACTTTTTGCCCGCGCGCGTGAAAAGGCGAAGGAAGGTTTCCTGCCTTTTATCTTCATCGACGAAGCCGAATCGATCCTCGGCACGCGCCGCGCCGGACGCACCAGCGGCATCCTGAATACACTCGTGCCGATGTTTTGCGCGGAGATGGACGGCATCGAGTCGCTCCAGCAAATGGTCATCATTCTCGCCTCCAATCGCGCCGACATGATCGATCCCGCGATCCTTCGCCCCGGCCGCATCGACCGCAAGATCAAGGTCTCACGCCCGACGAAAAAGGGTTCCGAGGAAATCTACCGCATCTATATACCCACGACGCTGCCGCTCGATCCCGCGCTGCTCACGGAGCACGGCGGCGACAAGCAGAAGGCCATCGACGCGATCATCGAGAAGGTCATCGATGCGCAGTTCAGCCATCGCGAGGACAACCGCTTCCTCGAAGTCACGCTACGCAGTGGCCGTCATGAGTACCTACATCGCGGCGATCTCGTCAGCGGCGCGATCATCGCCGGCATCGTCGAGCGCGCGAAGGAAACCGCCATCAAGCGGGCCATCGCCTCGCCTGAGCCGACCGGCCTGAAGGTGCAGGATTTCGTCACCGCGCTGAACACCGAGTACCAGCAGAACGATATCTTCCCGCCCAACGACATCACGGAAGATTGGCTCAAGCTCGTCGATTACGATCCGGAGAACGTGGTGAAACTTTCGCCCGTGAAACCCCGCCGCGCGGAGGCGAGCTCGATCATTTGATTTTTATGAAGGGCCGCCTCCACATGGTTTCGATTCTAGGCCTGATTCTTTTCATCGCCCCCATCTTGAACTTTATTTCCCATGGCTATGAGGAGGGAAAGTCGATGGCCTTGAAAACTCTGGTTCTATCACTGCTCGGTCTGGGCGTGGCCTTTCTCGCCGCCTGGTGCAACCACTGGATGAGGCGCGTGGAACGGCTCAAGGAGGAGCGCAACGCCAGGCGCTTCGTGCCGGTCTGCTACGACGTTTCCAAAAAACCAGCGCCTGATTTCCTTTCTCCCTCTCTCTAAAATCCCATGCAACCCCACCCTCCTCCCTGGCCCATCTGCTTCGGTCTGGAAACGGAATTGGGCATCACGGTCATGGAGGACCCGGAGGCGGATGTGGTCGAGGAATCGATCGCCCTCGTTCGTTCCGCCGCGCAGCACGGCGTTTCCAATCTCTGGGATTACGCCACCGAGGATCCCCATCGCGATGCCCGTGGCTTCCGGGTCCGTGAACTTCTTCAGGATACCGACGAGGCCAATTACTATTCCCGCGACGCCGAGCGCGAGCTCACCTTCCAGGAAATCAAAAGCGATCTCGTCCTGCGCAATGGCGCCCGCTTCTACAACGACCACGCGCATCCCGAATATTCCACGCCCGAGTGCGGCACGCTGATCGATCTCATCTCGCAGGACAAAGCGGGCGAGCGCCTGCTCGAGGAATGCGCGCGGCAGGTCACGCGTCGCGGCAGTCGCACGGTGAAGCTCTATAAGAACAACACCGATTTCCGCGGCCATTCCTACGGCTGCCACGATAACTATCTCATCCCGCGCATTATTCCGTGGGATCGCCTTGTGCAGGCGATGACCCCCTTTCTCGTCACACGCCAACTTTATGCCGGCGCGGGCAAGGTCGGCTGGGAGTGTGAGAACAACGGCCTGGCGGGCGGCTTCCAGATTTCTCAGCGCGCCGATTTCTTTTCGGAACTGGTCAGCATCGACACGATGAACCGCCGCCCGCTGATCAATACGCGCGACGAGCCGCATGCCGATCCGTCGCGTTTCCGCCGCTTCCACGTCATCGTTGGCGACTCGAATCTTTCCCAGTTCGCCACCTGGCTCAAAATGGGCACGACCGCGCTCATGCTCGAATCGCTCGAGCACGAGGCTGCGCCGGAATGGTGGACGCTCGCCGATGCGCTCGAGGCGCACCGCCAGATTTCCCGCGACGAAAGCTACCAATGGCTCGTGCCTCTCGCCAATGGCAAGACCATCCGCGCGACCGATCTTCATCACGAATTCATCCGCTGGGTCGAGAAGCGGGTCGATCTCAACCACCCGGAAAAGCGGCAGGTGCTCGCCGATTGGAAGGAGACTGTGGCGACGCTCGAGACCCAGCCGCTCACCCTTCACGACCGGCTCGATTGGACCGCCAAGCGCCAGTTGCTCGATTCCTTCCGCGAGCAGGAAAAACTGGAATGGGACAACCCGTGGCTGCAAAGCCTCGACCTTGAGTACCACCTGCTCAAGCACGACGAGGGCCTCTTTTTCGCGCTGGAAAATTCCGGCCAGATGAAACAGCTCATCGGCGAGGCCGAGATCATCCACGCCGTGCAACACCCGCCGATCTCCTCGCGCGCTTATCTCCGTGGCCGCAGCGTGCTCAAGTTCGCCCGCGAAATGAAAACCGCGCAGTGGGACAACCTCGTCTTCAAGGTCGGCGACCAGATGTATCGCCTCGACATGAGCCAGGCCTTCCCCGGCCTGCGCCTCGAGGAAATGATCGCCGCGATGGATAAATCGAAAACCATTCAGGATCTCATCCGCGAACTGAATCTGAAACCGGTATGATTTTTCCAGAAGAATTTCACGGGGACTCGACAAGCTTCGAATCCAGCGCACTGTATAAATCTAGTCCGGCCAGTTGAAGTGAACCCAACCGCAAACTAAGTTCTCTTATATGCCCGATCAAAATCAAAAAACGCGTCCCACTGGCGGCGGCCCCGATGCCCCCGCACCCGGCGGCGGGCCCTCCGCTCCCAAAGTCGAACGTCCCAACGTGGACGATCTCCTCAAGCGCATGCGCAAGGTCGATCCCGACCAGGCCAAACGTTACCGCCAGCGCACCGGCCAATGAATTCCCTGGGCTCACGCCCCGGCGGGCCAGAAAGCGCTTCCGGCACCGGGGACTTCACCGAGTTGCTTCGTCGCAACGATGCACCCGCTCTTCGCGCGGGCGACTTTCCCCGCGTCTCCGCCGCGCCGGTGGAAACGCATTCCACCACCGTCCTCTCTTTCCACTACCAGGGAGGCGTCATCATTGCCGGTGATCGCCGCGCCACGGCGGGCAACACGGTTATGTACGACCGCGCGGACAAAGTCATCGAGCTCGATAACGAGACCGTCATGGCCATCGCTGGTTCCCCCGCGACCGCCTTTGAAATGGCGCGCACGTTGCAGACCTCGTTCCAGTATTATCGCCGCAGCCAGCTCCAGCCGCTGAGCCTTAGCGCGAAAGTCCGCGCCCTCGGCAAGCTGATCAAGGACAACCTGCCCATGACGCTTCAGGGCGTTGGCACCGTCGTTCCCATTCTTGCCGCGCGCGATCTACATAACCAGCGCGACCCGATTCTCTTCTTCTACGATGCGCTGGGCGCGCAATTCCAGGCCGTCGATTTCGCTGTCTCCGGTTCCGGCTCGCCTGCCGCGCGCAGCGTGCTCCAGTGGATCAATCGCTGGAGCGGCCAGCCCACCTCGCAGCGCGATGAAAAGCAGGCCGTCCAACTCGCGCTGCAGCTTCTCGACGTCGCCGCTGAATCGGACACGGCCACCGGCGGTGTCGATCGCCGCTCGCTCATTTATCCGCAGGTCAAATTTCTGACGCGGGACGGACTCCGCTCCGCCCCGGTCGAAATGTTACGAGAAAGTTTCGCGGCGCTGGAGGCCCCGCATATATAAATCATTCAGTGTCCGTTATCCCTCGATTGCGAGGGACGATGGAATTTCTAAAACCTCAACCTGACTCCAACCCCAACCCTAAAAACTCCCATGCCTATTCTTGCCACCATATCTGGAACCACCACCGGAGGCCGCGACGGTCACGGCGAAACCTCGGACGGCCTCATCAAGGCCGATTTCAAATCGAAGGGCGGCGGGCCAACCCCCGAACACTTCTTCGCGCTCGGTTATTCGGCCTGCTTTGGCAGCGCGCTCTCCGGCGTCAGCCGCTTGAAGAAGGTCCAGCTTCCCGCCGACTTCAGCGTCACGGTGAAGGTCGATCTCAACGTCGGCGATAATCACGATTACTCCCTCATCGTGGAACTCCAGGTCAAACTCCCCGGCATTGAAAAAAGCCAGGCCGAGGAATTGGTCAAGGCGGCCGACCAAATGTGCCCCTACTCGAAGGCCATTCGCGGCAACGTGCCGGTGACGCTGACCGTCCTATAAAACGTATACGCCCTGTTTAGCTTATTTTTGCAGGCTTATTAGAAGATTTAGCCCATGACCGAGGAACCCTACCGCTGGCTGGAGGCGATCCAGAATCGCCGTGAGTACATCGAGGACCAGCTCTCGCCCGGACTGCCGGTCGTCGCGCTGAGCTGCGATGCCGGTGTGCTCCTCCTCGGCATCAAGACGTCGACGCCCAAACTGTTCGAGATCTACGATCATCTCGCCCTCGGCAGTTTGGGCCATCCGGCCGACATCGAGAAGGTGCGGCAGACCGCCATCGACGCGGCCCACATTGAAGGCTTCGCCCGCTCCGCGCAGGATGTCAGCGCGCGGCGGCTGGTCAGTTACAATCTCGCGCCCGCGCTCAAGGCGGCGTTCGAGCAGATTTTTGCAGCCCCGCTTCTCTTCCGCGGCATCCTCGCCGAACTTGGCGCGACTCCCACCGACGACGCGCTCTGGCGCGTCGATTACGATGGCTCCTTCTCCGCGCAAAACGGCGCGGAACTGGCGCACGGTTCCGTCATCAGCGGCCCGCGCCAAGTCGCCAAAGATTGGGTCGCGCAAACGCCCAAATCCACTCTCGACCGTGGCGAGCTCAAGGCCGCCGCTCTCTCCGCCCTGCGACTGCTCGTCTGGGCCAAATTGCGGGGCACCAAGGACCAGGGCATCGAATTCAGCGACACGCCGAGCGATCCGGCGGCGCTGAAAGAAAAGCTCGGTAACGAGGGCCTCGAATTCGCCCTGCTCGATCGATCGCTCTTCGGCCAGCCCATCACTTATCGTGTCCCCACGGCGGAAGAGCTCGGCTTGTAAGCGAAGAATAGACATTCCCGGCCCGATGCCCTATGCGTCGGGCATGACCCGTTCTTCAGGCATTCGACTCGGCGCCCTGCTGGTTTTGTTGTCACTTTTTGCCGCCTGCCATCCGTCCACCTTTCTTCGAGGAGCCTCCGCGCCGCCGCCGTCGGTGAAGACACCGTTTCACACCGAGCAGGAATGGATCATCTCGTCGATCTGTCGCAACATTTTTGAGTTGCTCTCCTACGCCAACGATAAAAAGGGTGAGTCGATCACGGCTGATCAACTCACGCTTACCCAAGTTCCCGGCGATGTGCTGGCTTACGACGTCTCGTTGCGGCGCGCCCAAGGCACCGTGCAGGCTCGTCTCCAATGGCCCGCCTCGATCTGGTCTTCTTCCGCGTACCAACCCTTTTGCCAGGCCGCGGCCCAGGCGCTGAAGCTGGGACCGGCTTCGTCGGCATCGGCCCAAGGGAATCCTCTCCACGCGCTGCTCGATTTTTCCGAATCGGCTATTGAAGCGGAAAATCAGCGCATTTCCCAATGGCTGAATAACGATCCCGCCAATCCCGCCGCCCTGGAACAAGCAGCGCTTGTTCTCGGTACGCTGGCGATGAAGGAAAACAGCGGTCCGTTCTGGGATCCGCGCGGGGCCTGCAACCATGCCTCCGCCTACCTGGCCGTAGCGCAATATTTACGCGCGGGAGCGCCAGCCTCGATCGAAGGCCGGTTGGCCGGATCGCTCGTCGGCCTGATCGCCGATACCAAGGCGCAGACCGGACGCGAACTCGATCAGCTAGCCCGGGAAAATCCGACGCCCGATTTATCCGCCTGGATCAATGCGGGGCGCATGCGCAACAGCCGCGATTACCGGCTCCTGCCCAAGCCGGAAAACGCCACGCCTCTCGAACAGATCGAATATTTCCGTGCCGTGGCCGAGGCCATCAGCACCGATCAAGCCGTCGCCTGGTGGCAAGCGCATTTGCCGTCTGATCAACCGGATCAAAGCACAGGGTTGCCGGGTCGCCCTGACTGGGGACGCATCGTCCTGGAGATCGGTTGCTCTGTCGACTCGGGCCATCTCCTCGCCCAGAACTCGATTACGGAGGAGATTCACGTCATGCAGGCCACTTTCCCCGGCAGCTTCGGGCGGGGTGGCCTGGTCACCGATTTGAACCGCGCGCCGGCGGATGTCCTCGGCACCGAAGGCGCCGACGCGGGAAAACTCTCCGTCATCGACCAAGGCATGTGGGCCCATTTTTTCCAGCGCCATCTTTGTCTCGCCATTGAGGCCACGGGAAATTTCTTTGAAAATCTGTGGGGCGTGCCGGAGAACACCCGCCAACTGGACGATTTCGTGGACAAGACATTCTCCTCCCTCACGTTTTATCCCTACCTCCAACTTTACAACCAACGGATCCGACACGCCTCGGCTGATCCCGCCGCCGCTGCGGCCTTTTTCGCCGAGCATCCGCAATGGGGGCCGGAGCTATTGTTCGAAATCAATCCCGGGCAGGCCCCCGAACTGAAGCGATTGACCTCCGGCTGGTTCACGCCGGTGCTGCTGCAAGGCACGGCCTATTCCGCCTTCGCCCGCCTTCGAGGCCGTGCGGGGGAGGAAGTGTCGATTGATGCGCTCTACGCCATCGCGCCTTTGCAGTTCCGGGTGGCGGAACTGGAGCTGACGCGGCATGACGGCAACTCCTTCACCTACGAGCAGGCGCAACAAGTCCTGGGATCGATGATCGATTATTACGTGCCCGCCCTCGATCTGGCGCGTCGCGCGCATGGGCTCACCTTTGATCAGCAGATCGAACTCGCGAAAAAGTCGGCGGCGATCGATCCCGACAATTACTACGGTCTGGCCCAGCTCTACTTGAATCAAGGCCAGAACGACAAGGCTGCCGAAGCCTATCAGCAGTGGTACGACAAGGCCACCGATCGGGTCGAAGTCTCCAACAGCATCGACTGGCTGGTGACTTATTACTACGACCACGGCCAGAGCGACAAGGCCATGGCCATCGCCACGGAGGCCGCGCAGGTCTATTCCTACCGAGGCCTTCAGACGATGATGGATCTCCAGGAAAAAATGGGGCAGCTCGACACGGCTGAGGACTATGGCAAGAAAATCCTCGAGCGCTACAATGACAACAGCCCGCTCATCGCTTTTTACCAGCGCCAAGTCAACAAGGGCAATTCCTCTTATCAGGACAAGCTTCACCAGCACACCGCGACCGCGTTTCCGGATGGTCTCAAGAAAGTGACGCTCGACTCTTTCTCCGGACCTCCCGCGACGGGATTTTCTTTCGCCCAGACGACCGAAGCGATGCAGCGAGCGGGGCTTTCGTCGGAACAGGTGGTCGTCGCGCTGGATGGTTATGCGGTGCAAAACCAGGCGCAATACGTTTCGGTGCGGGCACTCTCGATCTCACCCACCATGAAATTCATTGTCTGGGACGGCCAGGCTTACCGCGAGATCACGGTGAACCAGCCGGGACGGCGCTTCGGAGTCGATATGCGGGATTACAGCCGCTGAGCGATCAGTTTTTCAGGAAGAACCCACGCTGCTTTTCGCTGATTGGCATCTCCAGCCGCTCCATCACCTTGAGCAAATCCTCCCACACCTTGCGCTTCTCGGTGTTGCTCTGGTTGCGCAGGAGGTAGGAGGGATGGTAGGTCGGCATCAGCGGCGTGCCGCGGTACTCGAGAAATTTTCCGCGGAGCGAGCCGATGGTGCCGATGGGGCCGAGCAGGCCTTCCACCGCCGTCGCGCCGAGCGCCACCAAAGCGGTCGGCTTGATCACGTCGATCTGGGCGCGAAGATAAGGGGCGCATGTTTCCATTTCCTGCTTCGTCGGCTTGCGATTGCCCGAGACGCCGGGCTGCATGTCGGGCCGGCATTTCACGATGTTCGCGATGTAGACCTGCTCGCGGCTCAGGCCCATCGCGGCGATCATCTTGGTCAGCAATTGACCGGCGCGGCCCACGAAGGGTTCGCCCTGGAGATCTTCCTCCTCGCCGGGTGCTTCGCCGACAAACATCAGCCTGGCATCGGGATCGCCCACGCCGAAGACGACCGTGTGCCGTCGCGCTGCCAAATGAGGACACTTCACGCAGACCGAGGCGCGTTCCGCCAGATGAAGCAATTGTTCGGCCTTGGTGGAACCGGAAACGGCTTCGACGGGAAGTTCGTTCGAGAGTGAGAGCCCGGTCGATGTCCACGCGACGATGTTGGGCACGGGCGCCGCCGTTTTTGGCGTTTGGACTGGTTCCGGTGTCACGCTGCGACGCTCCGGGCTTGTCCGTGCTTCGGGCAATGCCGGGGAGGGGACGGTGGCTCGTCCGCTTCCGGCGAGTACCTTCAACCCCTGCCGCGCCGTCTTGCTGAGCCGGATTTTTCGCACGCCCTCCCGTTCGCGCAGGAACTGCACGTACTGCCGGACGGCGTCGAGGGGTTCGCTCATAATCCCGTTTTTAAATACGCTCTGGTCTCAAACCATCCGTCCATGATCAAGGAGCACGCCGGAACGGTTTGCGCCGGGCAGAATTCTATAATCCCGCGCCGGCTCCGGTACAGACTTTCGTCTTCCCGTCCGCGCCGCAGCAGTTCTTGAACTTCTTACCAGTCCCATGCGGGCACACGTCGTTTCGCGCCAATTGCGGACCGGTGTGCCGGATGGGCAATTGCCGTTCGACGGGCTCAGCGGGAGCTTGCGCGGGCGCAGCCGGTTCGGAGGTGGGCGCCGCGAGGCTTTGCACGTCGGTCGGCGCGCTCAGGCCGGAGACCGGCGTTTCGTGGATCAGCTTATGCGGCAGATTGCGCAGGAACGATTCGAATGCCGTGATGCTCGCGCTGGTGCGGAAGAGGCTGGCCGCGACCTCCAGTTTGATCCGTCCCATGAGGTCGGAGAACATCGAGAAGGCCTCACGCTTGTACTCAACCACGGGGTCCTTCTGGCCAATCTGCCGCAGGTTGATGCTCTGTCGCAACGAATCGATCGCGTAAAGATGCTCCTGCCAGAGACGGTCGATGGAACCCAGCAGCGTGAAGCGCTCGAGCGATTGCAGCGCGTTCGGGTCCTCGAACTTGATCTTGATTTCGTAGGCGTCGCGCACCTTTTGCATGGTCACCTTGAGCGCGGCGTCGGGCCCGGCCGTGAAGTCGAAGTCGCTGGCGGACGCGGCAATCGGGAACGTGCTGTTCAGCCACGTCACGAAACCCTCGGGATCGGCTTCCGCGCCGACCAACCGGGCTTCCGCCTCGCCGCCGACCACCTCTTCGATTACCTCGAAGATTTCATCGCGCGGCGTTTCGGTCACCAAAATATCGTTGCGCCACGTGTAGATCACGGTGCGCTGCTGGTTCATCACGTCGTCGTATTGAAGGACGTGCTTGCGACGGACGTAATTGCGTTCCTCAACCCGCCGTTGTGCCGATTCAACGCTGCGGTTGAGCCAGGGATGCTGCAACTCCTCGTCATCCTTCATGCCGAGCTTGGTCATGAGGGAACTGAGCCGGCGCGAGTCGGCGAAATTTCTCATCAGATCATCCTCGAATGAGGCGAAGAAGCGGGAGACACCGGGATCGCCCTGGCGCGCGCAACGTCCGCGCAACTGCCGGTCGATACGCCGTGATTCGTGCCGCTCCGTGCCGATGACATAGAGGCCGCTGGTGATGTGTTCTCCCTCGCCTATCTTGGCATCCGGTCCCACAGCTTCCACCACGCGGTTCTTCGCATTGGCGATGTAAAGGCCCTCGATCAATTTTACCCCGGGTCCGAGTTTGATGTCGGTGCCGCGGCCCGCCATGTTGGTCGCGATGGTCACCGCGCCGCGCTGGCCCGCGCCTGCGACGATCTCGGCTTCCTGCTGCACGAATTTCGCGTTGAGCACGTTGTGGATGATGCCCTCGCGCTTCAACATGCGCGAAAGGAGCTCGCTCGATTCCACCGAGATCGTACCCACCAGAATAGGCTGGCCCTTGGCGTGCGCCGCCTTGATCTCCTTGACGATGGCGTTGTATTTCTCCCGCCGGGTCTTGTAGATGCTGTCGTCCAGATCGACCCGCGCGATCGGGCGGTTGGTCGGGATGACGATGACGTCGAGTTTGTAAATGTCGTGGAACTCGTTCGCCTCGGTCTCCGCCGTGCCGGTCATGCCGGAGAGCTTGTGGTAAAGCCGGAAATAATTCTGGATCGTGATCGTGGCCAGGGTCTGCGTCTCGCGGTCGATCTGCACGCCTTCCTTCGCCTCGATGGCCTGGTGCAAGCCATCGCTCCAGCGGCGGCCCGGCATGGTGCGGCCGGTATTCTCATCGACGATGACGACCTTGTTGTCCTGTACGACGTACTGAACGTCCTTCTCATAGACGCAGTAGGCGCGCAGCAATTGGGAAATATTGTGGATGCGCTCGCTCGCCTCGTCGTACTTCTTCTGCTCTTCCGCCTTTAGGCGCTGCTTGTCGTCCTTGCTCGTGGTCGGATCGCTGTCGATGTCGTGAAAGCGGGTGATCAGGTCGGGCAGGACGAACATGTCCGGATCGTTCGGGTTCAGGAACGTGCGTCCGCGCTCGCTGAGGTCGGACTCGTTCGTCTTGGGGTCGATGCTGAAAAAGGCCTCTTCCTTCAGGGCGTAGAGCTCAGTTTTGCGCGGGTCCTGATAGAGCATCAATTCCGCGTCGTCCATCGCGCGGCGTTGGGATGGCTCTTCCATCAACTTGAGCAACTGCTTATTGTTCGGCGTCGAGCTCTTGACCTTGAACATCAACCGGCCCGCCTCCTCGATTTTCCCCTCTTCGAGGTGCTTCTTCGCGTCGGCCACCCAGCGGTTCGATTCGAGGCTTTGCGCCTGGACCAGCCGCTCGATCGTGCCCTTGAATTTATCGTACTGGTGCGAGCTGACCGTGGCCGGGCCCGCGATGATCAGCGGTGTGCGCGCCTCATCGATCAGGATGCTGTCGACCTCATCCACGATGGCGTAGATGTGTCCGCGCTGCACTTGCTCGGCGCGGGTCGTCGCCATGCCGTTGTCGCGCAGGTAATCGAAACCCATTTCCGCATTCGTGCCGTAGGTGATGTCGCACTGGTATTGCTGACGCCGGATGTCGGGCGTCTGGCCATTCTGGATGCAACCGACGGTCAGATTCAGGAACCGGTAGACCTCGCCCATCCACTCGCTGTCCCGCGCGGCCAGGTAATCGTTGACCGTCACCACATGGACCCCGCGCCCGCTCAAAGCATTGAGATAAGCCGGAAAAGTCGCCACGAGTGTCTTGCCCTCGCCCGTCGCCATCTCGGCGATCCGGCCCGAATGCAGCACCATGCCGCCGATCAACTGCACATCGAAGGGAATCATTTCCCAGGTCACCGGCTGTCCGCGTACGATGGCCTGGTGCTTGCGCTCGGTCAGGCGACGGCAGGCGTTCTTGACCACCGCAAAGGCTTCGGGCAGGAGCTCGTCGAGCGTCTCGCCCTTGCCGAAACGCTCCTTGAATTGCGTGGTCTTGGCGATGAGCTGCTCGTCCATCAGCCCCTGGTACTCGGCCTCGAAGGCGTTGATTTTAGCGATCAGGGGAACCAGGCGTTTGATCTCGCGCTGGTTCCTGGTACCGAGGACTTTTTTGACAAACCATTGAATCATAAGAAAGCGGGGAAGCTGAACACTCTATCGCCCCGAAAAGAAAAGGGCATCCTAAATGTATAGGATTCACT
>JAMFSY010000097.1 GCA_026225555.1 Methylacidiphilales bacterium | reverse complement strand
GGCGAAAACAAAAAGAGGCGGAGGACCATGATACTTAGGGTATTGGCATTGATCTGCCCCACAAGACCGGGCTTCCTCACACGCGTGAGCTGAGAAGGAAGCGCCCGTGGTATTTAATGATCTCTTGGATAGGGCTGATCTCATTTTCAAGATTTCTCGGATGAAAGACATTCCATGAGCCTGTTTGTTTTTGATCCAATCCGCCAACTCTTGATCTCCCAAGGGGCCAGCACGACGCGGTAAGCGGTGCCCCGCCAGCGGATGGAAGCTTTTGTTTTCCGGCCGCCAAGTTCTTGGACCCGTAAGATAAAGCCTTTACCGTCCTCGGCTTTCTTCAGCGCGAGGATGGATACCGTTGCGGGAGTTATCTCCACCAAAGATTTTTCCCATGGCTCGCTACCGTCGTGACCGGAGTCGAGCATGGTTTGCACTGGCACTTGCCACTCCTGGGCAAGGCGATCCACCTGAAGTGTGGACACGGTTCCCGGGCCGGCCACGAGCCAGAAAGATCGCTCCTGCCATCCCAAATCCATGTAGCGCCCATTTTTCTCCGTGACGGTACAAGGGGCATATTCCGCATAGGGCGCGGAACGCAGAAGAGTCATCCGCAAGGTGCCGTCCGCCACATCGTAGGCGTAACTGGAACGATTGAGCAGGGCCACGGTCATTTTTTCTCCGTTCAACGTGCCTTCCATCGCGACCCAATCCTGGCAGGGATTTTCCTTTCCGTCGGGCGGACGATGGGCGATTTCTCCCGCCATCTTGGCGTGAACCGTCGTGGCCGACAGTCGGGTGGAAATTTCCAGTTTGGCCATTTGGCGTTTTTCCTGCCAATTAATGCGCAGCCTCAAACCGATTTGCGGTGTGTGGTTGTATCGCAGGACATCGAGATGAATTTCTGATTTCCGCCAGGTCATGCTCTGGCGAATGACCGTGAGATGGGGCCCTTCTTCGATCACTTGTGTGGAAATGATCCTGGGAACTCCGAGTTCGCTCCTGAAGCTCTCCGCCTTGTCTCCCCAGGTATCGCTCGTGTCGCGGCAAACAATAACCCGCACCGATTCACGAAGAAGTTCCTGCCCCGAGGGAGTTTTAAGAGAAGTGAGTGCCGCGCCCTTACCTTTGGCTTGTCGGGCGGAGGCGGGGAGAGATCCCTTCCGTCTGGAAAATTGCTCGGTCGACATATTGCCGGTGATCTTCTCCAAAGGTTCTGTTCCCACGCGGAATACGCGGTAGCCTCCGGCGGGAACCGGAACGGCCGCCGTCAGCTTGCCCCAGGGCATCAGCCAGGGGCCGAAGCAACTGTCCGCTTCGGCCCATTGAATCGGGATTCTCTGGCCGCCGGCGCTTTCAAGATGGGTGATCTTTTCGGTCCCGTCGGGGGTGATAAAGGCATCGAACTGGACCAGGGCGGTTCGTTCCCAGGGGAGAGGATTCGCCACGAAAAGCACGCTGCCTTTTTCCCGGCGCGTATCCACCGCGCGAGCCATGGTAAATACAGCGCGCCGTGTCACTTCTTCTGCTTCGTTAAGGGTCGCACCAAAGCGATGGCACGTTTCGTCCAGGGCTTGAGCGACACACGTGCCAGCGAGAATATCGTGAAACTGGTTGAAAAGAAGACGCCACCAAGCCTCGCTCAAGGATCCTTCACTTTTTACGGAAACTCCCAGCGCAGCCTGCACGGAGGTTGCCTCGGCGGTATAGAGCGCTTTCTCGGCCGCCCGGTGCATTTCCTTGATGATGCCGGTGGAAGTGTAACAGCCCCGGAAGACATGTTGCAGTTCATGGCGGATCACCGGGATTTTGTGGATGGCGGGGGAAGCCCTCAACCGCTGGAGAAATTCCTCCACGGTACTGAATTTCAGCTTGGGCAGGCTGGGATCCTTTTGGAGCTCGGCCACGCGGGCGAGATGCTCTCGCGTGGGCCCGCCGCCATGATTGCCGACCCCGAGGAAGAAAACTCCGTCCTCGAATCCAAGTGGAAAATTTTTTTTCGCCGCCTCCCGGATGTAGCGTTCGATATCATCCGCACGGGCGCCGTAGGATTGAGAATAGGAAGGGATCCGCAGCGCCAAAACGCGGGAACCGTCCGGCGATTCCCACCAGAACAGAGGATGAAGCTTGTCCGTATTTGCCTCGGTGGGCCGCACGAAGACGTATGAATCCATTCCGGCCTGTTTGAGGATTTGCGGCAGGCCGCCGGAGTGCCCAAAGGAATCGACATTATAACCAATGCGGGAACGGACGCTTAATTTCTCGTCGAAATAATTTCCGGCGTAAAGCCCCTGCCTGATGAAGCTTTCCGTGGATGGCAGGTTGCAATCGGGCTGTTCGACCCAGCCTCCAATGACTTCCCAGCGCTTTTGCTTGACGAGCTTCCGAACTGAATTCCAAAGCCGGGGATCCATTTCCTCCACCCAGCGATAAGTGGCCGCCGAAGAACGGGTAAACTTGAAGGCGCGGTTTTCCGCGGCCCGGTCGACCGCGCTTTGGAAGGTCGTAATGGCTTCGCTGCAACCGTCCCGAACGGGCCAGAGCCAGACGGGATCGAGATGTGCCTGGCAAATCAGGTGAAGAGTTTTTTGAGGTTTCATCGGTAGTCGGGCTAGAAGAAAAGGCGCGGGCCCTTGAATTCGTCAAATCGCAGGCATGACATTGCCACCGCAGACCGGAAGGTAGGCCCCGGTGATGAACTTAGAAAAATCCGAGGCAAGGAACGCGACCGCATGGGCGATGTCGAGCGCTTCGCCTCGATGGCGCAAGGGAACTTTTTCGTCGTAGCCGGGCTGCTTTTCCGTGCCGTTGCTTCGATCCTTCTCGCTGATCATCCAACCTGGAGCAACCTGGTTGACCGTGATGCCATGCTCGCCGATCTCGCGGGCGAGAACGCGGAGCACGCCATCCATCCCCCGCTTTCCGGAAACGTAAGCGGATTGATTGGGATGATTCTGCATCGCGCATTCGGTATTAAGCGCGATGATGCGACCGTACTTTTTGCGAATCATGGCCGGCACAAAAACTTGGGCCATCAGGACATTTTGCAGCACGCAGGAGCGAAACTGACCCTCGTAATCCTCCACTCCCTGCTCGAGCACGGAAGTCCACGCGTACTGGATCACCGCACCATTAACCAGGATGTCTGGAGCGCCCAACTCACGTTCGACGGCTTCCCGCATCGCTTCGATGGAGCTTTTTTTTGTCACGTCCGCCTCCAGCAGGCAGGCCCGGCCGCCCCGCTGTTTTATTTCCGACTCCACGGCCTCGGCCCGCTCCCGGCCCCGATTATAGTGCAGGCCGACAGCGGCGCCACACTCCGCGAGTTGAAGAGAAATCACACGGCCCAGTTCACCGGAAGCTCCCGTCACGAGAGCCACCTTTCCAGATAGATCGATTTTCATGGCCATTACACGCACCGCGCCTGATGCCCGCCATCCACACGCACCGTGATTCCGGAGATGTATTCCGCTTCCGGAGAGGCGAGAAACACGGCGGCGTGGCCAATGTCCTCCGGCGTGCCGATACGCCCGACGGGAACTCGACTTTTAATTTCCGCGGCCGGGCCGGGCTGTTTCCAGTGATGCTCGGTCATGGGGGTCATGATCATGCCCGGTGCAATGGCGTTGCAGGTGATGCCGTATTGGCCCAGGGCTGTGCAAAATCCAACCATGGTCATTCGGAGACCGGCCTTGGAAGCTCCATAATCCACCTGGCCCGACGAGGTCACATTTTCGGCCAGAGAAGTAATGAAGATCATGCGTCCACCCTTGCCCATCTTGATCATCTCAGTCGCCACGATCTGGGTGCAATGAAAAGCGCCGGTCAAATTGACGTCGATCGTGCGCTGCCAAATCTCCGGCTTCATTTCCATCACTTCAATGAAAGGACAAATTCCGGCGTTATTAACCAGGACATCGATTCTCCGGAATTTCTTCATTACCGCTGCAGCCATCGCCACGACTTCATCACGCTTGGTGATGTCGCAACGAACGGCCAGGGTATCCACGGCGCCGAGACGGAGTAGTTTTTGGGCGGCCTGGGAGGCCTTCTCCAAATCGACATCCACAATCACGAGCGTGGCCTGACGTTTGGCAAAGCATTTGGCGATGCCGAATCCGATGCCCTGCGATCCACCGGTAACGATAACGATTTGATTTTTTATTTTCATGAATATCCTTGGTGTGGATCAAGCTGGCAGTTTAGGATTGAGTTGTCTTCCCGGTTTTCAGGGTGAAAAATCCTGTATCCTGACTTTTTATGGCCAGAAAAGTGATTCCCGAAAAGATCAACACTTTCTCCTACGGCTTTCACGGAGGACGGGGGATCGCGCATCTCATGCCCATGCCGGACCAGCATAATGAGATCGAACTCAATCTCATTCTACAGGGGGAAATGATTCTCCAGCATGGCACTTCCATGGTCACCATCACTCCCGGGGACACGATCATTTATTGGGCGGCGATACCGCATCAAATCATCCTCGTGCAGCCCCAAACAGAAGTGGCGTTTCTCGCACTTCCGCTCTCCTGGTTTCTCTCATGGAATCTACCTTCCCTTTTAAGCCACAAGGTTCTCGAAGGCGAAATTCTCCAGATTCCCAAGGAGGCCGCCCTGAAGGCGCCAGTATCTGATTTGACGCAATGGACGGCCGATCTGGAAAAAAAGACGCCTGAACTCAACAAGATCGTCGAGCTGGAATTGGAGGCTTACTTTCGCAGGCTGGTCCTTCATTTCGATCGACTCAAATTCCGTCGTCGCCCGAGCCGGCAGATTTTCGCGAAGAACCAATACCGACAGGTCCAACAAATGGTGAAATTTATGACCGAACGCTTTCGCCAGCCCATCTCCGTTCCGGACATCGCCTCTGCCGCCGATCTAAACCCGGAATATGCGATGCGCCTTTTCCGTAAGTGCTGGGGCATGACCCTTTGGGACTTTCTCCTCCGCCAACGCATCTCGGAGGCGCAACGTCTTCTGGCCTTGGGGGACGATAAGGTGCTCGATGTCGCCATGGCCTGTGGATTCAATTCTCCCAGCCGGTTTTACTCGGCTTTCAAGAAGCAATGCCACTGTTCGCCCAATGTCTATCGCCGCCGATAAACATGGGTGCGCGCCGCGATCTCCTTCACGCGGACCCAAAGGATCCACGCCAACACCATCGAGGGCGATCATCTCAAAGAGACACTACTGGCTCAGTACGATCCGACGAAAGGGAGCCATCCAATTTACGATCAGTACCTCGCAAAAGACCATCGGACCTCGGTAAAGCTTCATAAAAATTACCCTCAATTGAGCTTTCTCCTACAGCGAACCGGTAAGCGTTTCGATATGACCACTGGCCTGGTTTTCGATCCACACTTTGACATCTTGCGGAGAATTACCCTCCTCGTCATAAATCTGGATTTTATTGGTACCGCTGATCATCCAACAAACCGGCAGGTAAAGACCATCTACCGGGATTTTCTCGGGATAGCGGCCAAGATTATGGCCATTCAAGAAAATAAAGCCTCGCGATAAACCAGGCCTGGCTCCGGTCCACGAAGTGGCCGATGTTCAAGTCAACAACCACGAGGCCGGGACGGCATGGATGGAGCCCTACCGGGTGAACGTGACGGGGCTGCTGCATCCGGGAAAAAATCACGTCCAGATTCACGTGGTCAACCTGGCCTGGAATTATGCTGCCGGATTGTCCCAGCCGCCGCCCATGCCCGCGGACCTGGTGGAGCATTATGGCGCCGAGCCAACCGGAAAGTTCGGCTGGACCTCCCTGCAAAAATCCAAGACGAAACATAACAACGACCGGCTCCCCTCCGGTCTGCTCGGTCCGGTCAAGATCATCGGCTACCATTCGGTTGTGGAATGAGAGCTATGGTCCGACGTTGGTTCGATCAACATGCCGATGCACGGCAACACCGTGCCCGACGATGCTCTTCTGCCAGACCTCCCGCGAGAGGAACCTGGCGAGAAAAGTGGATTATCCGCTAATCAGGCGTCCTGATTTCGTTTGTGGGTGGAAGCCGTGGTCTCGCCTTGGAAGAACTTACAGGGCATGAGAATCAGTCGGGGTGTTTCGTTGGGATGCTCCAGCCGACGCGTCATTTGTTGCAGCGCGGCCTCTCCGAGCAAATCATCCCGAATTTCCGTAGTGGTTAGTCGAGGCAAATGCGCCCAAGGATATTGGCGACGATGAAACCCGGTGATGGCGACATCTTCCGGAATGCGAATTCCCCGCTGGATGAGACTGGCGCAAAGCGAATTGCCGATCACGTCGTTGGCGCAGACCCAGGCTCGCACGCCTTCCTTGATTTTTCGGATCACTTTTTCAAGCGCCTCTTCATCGAGATTCGGAAAGGTGACGATGGAACGGGTATCGCGAATCTGCACCACGTCCTCAAAGCGAAAGGGCAAGCCAAAGGTCACCAGGGCTTCGGCATAGGCGGCGAAGCGGGATCGCGCCCAACTGATCTCCGGCCTCAAACCAAAAAAGCCGATCCGCTCATGGCCGGTTTTTTGCAAATGTTTGACAAGGGAGAACATGCCGCCCAGATGATCGATCCCGACGACGTCGATGGGCAATTCCGGGTAATGGATGACGATGGAGAGGGTGGGCCACTTGCTGCTGAGGGCCTGGACGACCTCGTCGGGCCATTTGTAGATAAGGATGATTCCGGCGACCAATCCCATCCTCAGCGCGGGCGGTTGAAATTTGGGATCCAGGACGTTGAGGCTGTCTTCGTGGGAGGAGATGTGGGATTGAAGCGAGAAATTGAAGGAAGCCGCGATGCGGCTCATTCCTGCCATGTACCCGGCCGGAGGTTCGTCCGCACCGAGGGTAAGCATCAGGATGTTGCGAGGCTGCGTGCTTTCGCCTCTTCGTTTTCGGGGAGCCACGTAACCCATGGACTCCGCCTGCCGTACAATCTTGGCCCGCGTGGTCGGGTGAATACCCGGAAGCTCGCGAAGCGCCCGTGAGACAGTGGATACCGCAATCCCCAGACTTTTCGCAATGTCTTCCAACGCAATAGGGGAGGTACTCATAAGTTGATGTTATCAAGAAAGAGATCGAGGACGGAGGACCTCATTGGAAATCGCGGGTCATTTTGCGGAAAAATCGGGCAAATGAAAAGTTGTAAAATGGCCAGCCGCCTCCATGACACCTTGGTTAGCGGAAAACCCTCCCAGTGAGCGCGCAAAAATAGAAAAGATGGCATATTTTTGCCATAAATTGCTTTAAATTAGCGGTTTTTTGCGTATGTTCTCTGTAAGTAAATTTGCATGCGAGCGAGAGGGGAAGGCTGGAAAATGATTTTTGAAAAGCCTATTATCGGCCTCGACGACATTGCCAAGAAAACAGGCGTCGCCGTCTCGACGGTTTCCCGAGCCCTGCGGGATCTTCCCGGGATCCATCCGAAGACCAGAATGAAGGTTCTTCGCGAGGCGGAGTTGCTGGGCTACCACTCGCGGCGTCAGAAAAATGCCCCGGCTAAGCAGGCCCCCGGTCACATCCTGATTCTCACGGTGGGCGAAGAAATCCCCTCCCAGTATATGGCAGGCTTGAGCCGGGCTTCCCTTGAACTAAATATCTCCCTCCATTTCCATCACGCTGCGCACGACACCTGCCAGGATCTCCTGTTGCCCCGATATCTACCGCTTTGTCTGCGGGAGGAAATCATCTCCGGCATCATTCTCATTTATCGCTGGCCGGAGAAAATCGTCGATAAGATCAGCCGCCGATTCCCAACTGTCTCCATCGTTCACACCTATCCCGAAACACCCTTGGATGTTTTGGGCATCGATCATACGGGGGGGCTTTTTTCCTTGGTCAAACACTTGAAATCCACGGGGCATCGCCAGATTGGCTTTCTGGGGTTGGACCCATCGGTAAGTTGGTCCCGGTCGCGGTTTTCCGGTTACCTGGAGGCGCTGCTCGCCATGGATCTTCCGATCCATGCGGATCAATCCATCCAGTTCAGCCTCGAGACTTGGAAAGAGGAAACCGGCCAAATGACCGATCTCGTCCTCAAGGGCCTCGAGAAAGGAATTCGCGGATGGATTTGCGCCGATGACTTCATCGGATACGAGCTGTGCTCGGAGCTTCTTCGCCGTGGTGTGCGCATTCCCGAAGACATCGCTCTTGCCGGATTTCATCGTCATCCGCACGTTTATCACGGGACTTTGCCCCTGCTGACATCGACTGAAGTTGACGGTGAACTTCTGGGATTCAATGCCCTGCGGCAGCTCTCCCATCGCATCAGTCATCCGAAGGATTTTCCCCGGCTCATCTTAATGCCCGCGGCATTTCGCCAGGGACAAACCACGATCCCCTCCCCGGTGGACCCGAAGAAAAACCATCTCCAAAAAACCAATTCCTGATCCGAAAAATGGACTCTCTCCTTCCCGAACAATCGCCTCTTTTCACCCGTTGGAGTGATCCCATTTCAGGCGTGGAAAGCTTGATTCTCTCGCGCCGGGTGGCGCCCCTGCAACAATCCTTTTACTTCACCAATCCGAGTTTGACCGACGACGGACGTTTCCTGTGGCTGTATGCCTCGTTTCCTCCCGGCGGCGATGCCTACTATGGCCGCCAATTGGCGGTGATCGATTTTGCGGAACAAACCCTTCGGCATTTTCCTGAAACGCAATTCATGGACGCATCACCTTTTGTCGATAAGGAGACGGGTGAAGTCTATTGGACGACAGGATTGGAGATATGGAAAAGAGGTCCCCTGCCCACCGACCAGGCCAGCCGCGTGGCCATCTTTCCCGCGGACTTGGCGAACAATCGCCGTCCCTTGCGCATCGCCACGCACCTGACTCGCTCCGCGGACAAGAAGGCCTTCGCGATCGACGCGCTCATCGGCGCGGACTGCTTTCTGGGCGATCTGCCGCTGGACGGAACCGCTCCGTTCCGCCTCTGGCAAACTTTCTCCACCTGCTACAATCACGCTCAATTCAGCCCGACCGATCCCGACCTGATCCTGATGGCGCAAGACGGCTGGTTTGATCCCGCGACTGGGAAAAAAGGCACGACGGAAGATCGGATATGGCTGCTTCGCCGTGGAGAAAAGCCGCGTCCCGCATGTCCGCAGGCCCCCTTATCCTCCGATTGGCGCGGCCATGAATGGTGGGATGCCGACGGGCTGCACGTCTGGCACATCGACTACAAGAGAGGGACAGAAAAAGTTCACATCCATACCGGCGAACGCACATTGGTTTGGCCGAGCGGTCACACCCATTCGCATTGCGATCGAAAAAGCCAGTATCTCGTTGGCGATATCAGCCCGATCAGGGACCAATTCCGGATCGCCTTCTTCCATATTAAAACGGGAAAGGAAATCAATATCGTCTCCGAACTTCCTCTCCTGGGTTATCCCCGCAGTACTTATCACATTCATCCCCATCCCCAGTTCTGCCTGAACGACCGCTACATTTGCTATACGACGAATGTCCTCGGCACAGTCGATGTGGCCCTGGTCTCCGTGGATCAATTGGTGGCGCGGACAAGCTGAGATCCGACAACCGAAGGAGAGCTTAAACCAGCTCGGACTTTTGGCTGCGCTCGGCCCGGGCCATGGCGGCGATGACATCAATACCGTGGACGATATCCTCGATCGAGGCCGGCACAAAACGGCGCTTGGTAATGGCGCTATAAAAAGCTTCCCACTGGTAACTGCCCGAGATCTCCGGCAATTCCAATTCCTTCGTCACCACCTCGCTCCGGTCGCGCGTGGCCGCCAGAAGCAGACGCGTGGTCCCCTCAGCTTTTCCATAGGCGACGGGAAGAACATTTCTATAGATGGTTCCTCTTTCGTAATGGAGGACGAGGGAGTTGGCATAGTGCTGGCCGTTATCCACGCAGAAGGTGGCATAGATGCTTCCCAAGGCCTGATTCTCAAAGAGAAGACTGAGTTGCGCGTTATCGGCTGTGGGCCGCCGGGTAAACATCCGGCTGGTCTGGACCTGCACTTCGTGAACGCGCCCAAATAGCCGAATCAAATCCGTGATCACATAGATCCCCAGGCGAAAGATCGGCGCGGCCGGGCACTGAGCCGGATCGTCTATCCAGCGTCCATCGGAAACTTCCCGGTAAGAGACCAGCACTTCGCCTCGGCAATGGATCGGACTGCCCAAATCGTATTCCTGCCGCCAACGCTGGATCTGCTGAAGATAACCCGGCAACTCGGGCGACGGCGAATTAAGATGGATGACGCGTCCCAGGGATTGCGCCTCCTCCAAAACACTTCGCGCCGCGACAGGATCGAGTTCGAACGGCTTCGTCGTCATGACATCCTTGCCGCTACGGATAATACGCCGCAAAAGTTCGGCGCGCCCCGCCGGCCGGGTAAAAAGACCCACGGCATGAATCTCGTCATCGGCCAGCATCCGGTCCAGATCGGCATAGGCCTTCACCCCACGACTGCCGCCAAACTCGGTCGCCTTGGCCTCATCCGCGTCGCAGACCGCGACGAGCTTAAAGAGATCTCCCGTCGGTTGATGGGATAGCGTATCGGCGATGTACCCGCCGAAATTCAATCCAATCATACCGAAATTGAGCGGCCTGCCCGAACTCATAGGCCGGGCCTGAACAGCGAGGCCATCTTGCCACGAATCTGTTCCCTCGAAAGGAGCAGCGCTGGGTTTGCTTTCACTCTGGCCCTGGATCATTTGCGTAGATAAAGCTCACACTCATGCCAATCGGCGCGGGGCAAGGTGATGCTGCCATCGGCCGCCGGGTTCAATCTTAAATAATCCTGACCAGCGTAGGCCTTGATCATGGCCGCCTCGGCCCGGGGACGGGTCAGCATGAGGTCCCAATGCTCATCGCTTCCGGCCGGCTTCAATCCTACGAGATGCACCACGGGAAGGGCCGAATCCGTATTGCTGACATCCAGTCCGGTCCGGCTGATAATCAGGTGACTGCTCTTGTCCAACTCCTGATCGTCGGCGGCCACCATGACCACAGTGGCGAAGCCTTTTTCACCGCCCTCCAGGACCAGATGTTTAGGTCCCGCCATCGGCTTGTCGTCGATGAAGCCACTGAACGCCTCTGCGGCGGGAGCCGTTACGGTCAATTGTTTGCGCGCGATATCCTTGATGATCTGGCCCGTATCGGAAACCACCGGATTCGCCGGAGGCTGTTTCATCCAGGGGGCGGTTGCCTGTCCCGCGGGCACCGGACCGAAGGCCTTGCGCATGGAAGAAACATCCTGCCAGCCGGAAAGATAATTATACTTCCCGCGCATCAGGCCGCCGTAATCGCCCACGGCCACCGGATCGTCCACCATGATGGTGACCGGCGTGCTGCTCTTCGCCACCAGGCCGTGGCGGAAGATGAGCCCGGTCGTTCGCAGGTGATCGATCATCATGCCGTCATTTAACATCGTGCCGAGACTCGCCGAACGCGTCTCATCCGTGGACCAGCCATCCGCACCGAGAGTCTTGCCGCCGTGCGTCCAGGCAAACCAGACAACCCCGGTCCAGTTTTGCAACGAACCGTAGGCGCTCACCGCCAACGGAAGCATGGTGCGCATCGATCCCTGACGGGCGATTTTGGCATCCCCCTCCGCCTCGTTGAGCTCGCCGATGAAGTAGGGTTTTCCCGCCAGCGCATTCTTGGTCAGAAGGGAAAAGCCGTCGTCCATGGCGCCCACGACCAGCGGGTCCATATACTGATGTCCCTCGACGTGATCGGCGTTCTCCGCCTCCATCTGGGCCGCATTGTCACCCCGCCAGAGATTGGAAAAAGTGATGGAGGCCTTGCAGCCCGTGCCCCGGATCACCGCCTTCATCCGCGCAAAATAATCCTGGTCCATTTTTCGCAGGAATTGCGCGCGGACATCTTTGGCCTTCGCATCGGCCGGCTTATAAAGATCGCCCGGGACAATGCCTGCCGCCGTGGCAAAGGCACTCCACTTGGCCTCCAGTTCCGCCTGAAAATAATCGGGGAAGCGATTGTTGCAAATGATCGAATATTCCAAGGACGATTCGTTAACCACCTCGTAGGTCAGCACCTGGGGATCCGCGGCATAGGCCACGCCCGTGTAGGGATTGACGTGGGTCAGGAGTTTCTTGTTGAACTCCTCCATCAGCAAGGCGCACCGTTCATCGAAGACCGGCAGGTTCTTATAGCAATCACCGACCTTCTTCCAATCCCAGCCGTTGAGCTCCGTCATCGCGGCCATCCATGCGTCATGATCCTTGGCATCGGTTGAAGGCAGAATCTCCACATCGCCCGGTTTGAAGGTTCGGCTCCAATGCGCGGAGAAGGCCAGGTAGATGCCGTTTTTACGGTAAGCGGAATTCAGGTAGTCGAAACGATCCAAGGCATCCGGGTCGAACTGCCGCGAGTCCTTTTTGTAGGTCAAAAGGCAACCGCTGACCATCGTTGGATTCCAGTCTTGGCTCAGGCGCAGGATGTGGTGGGGGCGGACCAGGTTGATCTGCAAGGAGGCGAGATTGGCGGCCATGGCATCCGCCGTTTTGTGATCGGGGTAAAGGGCGACGACGTTGACGCCCCAGAACCGGACCGGATGGCCCGCGGCATCGACAAAATCTTCACCGTGAACCGTGAGGGGAGGCAACCCCGGCGAAGAGGAGGCATCCACTCCCAGCGAACGGGTTAGCAGGGCCCCGAGACACACTCCCAGCACCGGAACAAAAATGGAGAACTTCATATAAAAACAACTCTGAAACAGGAAACGACTGCCGCCATGAAACCGCGAGGATTTACCTTGCCCCTCGCGGATCATTCTTCGAACTCGCCTCGCTTGGACCACACCCGATCTTCATGCGCACGGCCCCCTTGTCCCTACCTATTCTAAATATCGGAAGGGTTGAGGGAACGGCGATGACGATGGAAAAACCCAAGCAGCACGAGGCCGCCAAACATCAAAGCCCACGTGCTCGGTTCCGGAACCGAAGCCACGGTCAGGATCAGGTCGTCCGATCCATTTGCCAGGGAGAGCGTCGCATTAAAGCCATCCACCGTACCGGTGAGATTTGCGCCCAGCCCACTAATGCCCGCGGCGGTATCCATCAGGGTATAAGTTCCGGGTGCGAATCCCGTCTCCGCGTTAAAGGTGAAATCGGAGAATTGCTGACCGCCGAAGGCCAACGAACCACCGGTCACTAATACCTCGTCGCTTGCTCCGCCCGCTCCCAGGTCGAAGACCAGCTTGGTCCCCGAGCCCACCGACATCCTCGTTCCGGTGCTAAGCGCAAAGGTGAGATGCGAAATACTGCCGTTGCCATTGCTGGGACTCAGCGTTGAACCCGTTGTAAAATTGACCGCGATGGCGTTGGCCGCTGTAACTCCAGAAGTCACGACGGTGCCGTTGCCCGCCAGGACGCCCGTACCGCTAATGGTCACCACACCCTTACCCAGGGAGCTGGTCGCATTGTTTGCAAAGACAACGCCACTACTGATGCCTGTCGTACCCGAGTACGTGCTGGCTCCATTGAGAGTCAACGTGCCGGTGCCACTGTAAGTTACATTGCTTGAGCCGCTGCTAGTGTTATCGGCGAGCGCTCCATTGACGATGATATTGCCCGAACCAGCAAAACCCTCATTTTTGGCGGTGCCTCCGTTGCTGATATTGAAGCCTCCCAAGACCAAGGTATTTCCACTTCCATTCACTGTCAGCGAGTTGTTGCCAGCACTCGCGGTGTTGGTCAGGATGCCACCCATTGTCAGGATGCTGTTGGTTCCACCCAGATTCACGGTCGTGCTACTCTGCGTCATTGTAACGGCACCTGTTCCGAGATTCAGATTGTTAGTGCCGCCGAAGCTAAACCCAACGGTCGTCAGAGAGATCGCGTTGTTGGTGGCCAAGGTCACGGCCAAGCCGCTGGTGTTATCTATCGTGGGCGCGCTATTGCCTATGGTCAACGTGCCGGTTCCGATCGCCGAATTCGTACTACTCGTTCCGGAAGAGTTGATGTCCAGGGTCCCGGCTGTCACTGTCGTCCCTCCCGAGTAAGTATTATTGCCTGACAGAACCCAGGTGCCGGCGGCGCTTTTCACGAGACCCAACGTTCCGCCTGCGGCACCATTACTGATTACACCGCTCACCGTGTTATTGCCCGTGTTGGTCCCGGCGAGCGTGAGAACAGTGCTGCCTGACGATGCCGCGCCCGTAACCGTCCCTCCAATATCCAGCACAGCCGTCGCGGAGGGCGCAGCGCTGGTAAAACCATACGTAGCCGCGGTTCCAGAAGCTCCAATCGTCAAGGGCGCGTTAACCGTTTCCACATTAGTCACACCTGTATCGGTTGAAATGGAGCCGAACGAGGTCAGAACGATTCCAGGTCCGCCGGTCGTTCCGACGGTAAAGGCCCCGGCTCCCGCCCCCGTGAAACTAAGGTTCAGAGCCGAACCGGCGGAAGACAGCGTGATCCCCGGATTCACATTATTGTTAAAAATATCGGTGCTGGTGGAAATAGGAACGCCACCGCTCCAATTCCCGGCCGTATTCCAGTCTGTGGACCCACCACCGCTCCACGTGTCATTCGCCGCGTAAGCGGAATGCCCCAGAACCAAGGCAGTCGCGAGTACGCCGAAAAGGCGCTTCATGTGGAAAAAATTCAGTCCTCGCGAGGGAAACAACTTCATCGCCTTTTGCCGGTTACCGAGAGAAACAGGGGTCTTCATTGTCATAGGTTTCGAGGGGTTGGAGGGAACGACTGGTTTCACTGCGCTGGATAAACATCGATTGCAATCATCGAGCTTCTAGAGAAGCCGACCTTGAGGAGGCTATTATTTATTTTTTTCCATATTTTGCAATACTTTTTGGGAAAAAAATGCGATGACGACTTCAAACCTGTTTTTTGACTCGGAGAATGAGCAGAAAGCTGAACCCGAATGCCTTGAGCAAGGCGATCCAAATGAGCTTTTGGAGAAGAATGGCAATCCTTCGATTTCATTCTACTTCCTTGTTTTTGCATCTATTTGCCAAAACTAAGGCCTGAAACTTTGGATGTGTCCATTCAAGGGGTCGATACCAAGAACGCAAAAGTTCGTCGGCAACGTGGCCAGGTTATCTCCAGTTGAAATATGGAGAGTGATGAACCACTGCTGGCCGAGCGGATTCAGGTTGGTCGAGCCATCCGGCTGAAATTGAAAAACGCGAGCATTATAAGACGTCCCTACATTCGGCAGCGACACTTGGGGATCGGTAGCCGTCCAGGATTTCGTCAGCGTGGAACTGAGAAGAGGGGAAAGGGCGCTTCCCGAGTCCATGATGACCGTGTTGGGCAACACCTGAATCTTATCGAGAGCGGTAGCGGTGCCTGACGGATCGTAGACGAAGCTTTGCACTGCTCGAAACTTACCGGTGGCGGGATTACCCGCCGTCTCGCCCGGCCAACCGGATTGCGCGAACTGATAAAAGCGCACCTCGACGGAACGGTTCTGCGTGAGCGCCGCCTGGCGGGCGGAGGTCAATTCGACCGATATTTTCTGCGCTCCCTGGGTCAACGCGGAGCTGCGCAGGCTCGCGGTGATCGCTGGAATGCTAAGGGCCCCGAGGATCACGATGATCGAGATCACCACCAGCAACTCAATGAGAGTGAAGCCCTGTCGTGGGAAAGCCTTTCTCATGGTTCAAATTTTTTCGAACTGACGATGCGCATCTTGTAATAGCCCTCGACGCTTGGCGCCGTGGCCGTGGTGAAATCCGGCAAGGTCGTGTCGCTGGTATCGACGTAGCGCTCGACCTGTGAGGATCCACGATACTCGCCCGTAACCAGATCCTTCCCCTCCACCCATTGATCGACGGGCGTGCCGATGATTTTCTTGAGCGTCTGCACCCGGACATGGACGGTGTAGCTGTTCGACTTCGTCGTCAGCCGCGCGTAGAGATCGCCGTAGGGAAACTCCCGCGTGTTGTCTCCGGTGAGGAGGAAGTTATTCCACCAGGCAGCCGTGCCGGCATAGGAACTCGGTGGCGTGCTTCCGGGCGGATAGGACATCCCCGTGCTCAAATTGGGAATCAATTGGGGCACGAGGTAGATGCCGCAGATTTCCGACGCGGACCGGAAAATATCGTTTTCATCGAAACGGGACTGGAAACCCGCCAGCGTGCCGACCGTCTCATCGGGATTGATATTGTAGCGCATCTCGTACTGACAGCGCTGGGCGTCTTTATAACTGGGCCCTCCCGACGAAGTCACGGTAGAGACGCTTTGCGGTATGGCCATGATGCGCGTCGCCTTGAGCACCGCGCGGACACCCGTGTCGCGGGTAATGTAGGTAAACGGAAGAATCTGGTAGTTCATGTTGATCTTGCCCGCGGTGGAAAGCGGCTCACTGATGGCATAAGGCTCGACCACTGGCATCGTGAACAGATCGAGCAGGAGGTGATCGGGCGGCTTGGTATAAGGCGGGCCACTGGAAGGCGTACCAAAGCCGGGATGATTGGCCCCCGCGGCCGGATTGGCGCAAAAGAGCAAAGTCTGCCACGGCTGAGGCGCCGTGCCGCCGGTGGGATCGATTCCCGTAGGCAGCGATCCAAACATCACGGCCGAAGAAATCTGGCGGTTCGGAGAAAATGTCGTTCCCGCATCCTGCTTGTATTCCGACGCGCCGTAACCCGGCGTAAAGTATCCACCGTTGATATCGGTTCCACCGTAATAGACATTGAGATTCGATTTGGACGCAGTGACGCTCACGGTCGAACTATTCCCCTCATCCGGTTTATTGATGAAAGGACCATCCTCCAAAAGACCAGGCGTGTTATCCCAGTCACCGGGTAACCCACTACTGAGCTGGGCTTGAGTGAGATTGCTCGGGACGTCGGGGTGGGCAGAAGATCGGTACTCCTGGGGACCCGCGGGCGCGGGACTATCCTGGCCTGTGGGACCGCCGTAGGTTGCCAGGGAACTTCTGGGAAGAAGAGTCCCTGCGGTAAAGCTGGAGATCAACTGTTGATTTTTTGAATTAGCGGAGCCGCCTCCAAAAATTGGATAGTGGGGATAATATCCCCCCGGAACGCTTGCGTCCCAACCAAACGAAGCGGGCCCGCCGTCATTAGTAATCCCTTGATCCCGCAGTGTCTGAGCGTTGGAGTATTTTTGCATGCCACCCGTAGGCGTACCGCCGGGAGGAGTGGCACTGTCGTAGCCCGGAGAGGTGGTAAAGTAGTTGGCTGGCACGCTGTTCAGCGCGGCATAAATGCGGAAATCTCCCTGGGCCGGGCCCGTGGCGTCGGCCTCGACTCCGCGCACAACATCCTGAACCCAGTAGGGGTGTGTGCCCACGTTAATAGAGGCCGCATTATAATAGACCAAGCCTTGTGTCCGCCAGAATTTGGTCAGGAGGGTATTCGGGCCGCCATCGTTGGCCCGGCTGAAGTATTGATAAGTTCCAAAGCCTGTATCTGTCGTGGCCGGTGTTGTCGTGGGGATGGGAAGGCCAACGATCTTGGGGAAATTTATCGTAATCGTCTGGATCGGCGTGGTGCCGGGCACGGCCGTCGAGGTGGGGCTACCATCCGACCCGGAAAAGATCTGGATCGTAATGGAATGACCTGACGGTGAATCGGCGTTAAAATCGAAAGTGGTGTCGCTCAAGCCACCGACGGAGCCAATTTGCACGCCACCTGTCAGCGTGATGGGAACCGTGAAGGGGTATTGTTTAATGGGATCGGTAATGCCCAGCGATTTCTTGGTATCTCCCGAAGGGCCACCGGAGTAGCGAAAGGAAGGTACGATGTTGAAGAAAGCGGAACAATTGGCCGTGCCGGAATAGTCGGCCCGGGACGTCACCGTATTCTTAAGCGGCGACGTGAAGCCCAGAGAAAGAGGGCCTCCGACCATGTGGGCGCTATTGATCTTGAATTTATCGAGGCCGGTGACGACGTACTGGACATTCGGGCTCCAGGGAGGAAAACCAGGAGAAATCGTGACCGGGTTCAGGATGAGGGTGGCTCCAATTTGGGCGGGTGAGACGACCACGCCATCGGGATTAGTCGGCGTGACCTGACTTGGGTCTATCTTTACTGGGCCGGTCGATCCGCCGGTCTGCGTGTAGATGGCCGCGTTGCTGCGGTAAAAGACGATGGCCGCACCCGATAGGGTAATAAAGCGACCAAAGCCATGGGTCCCGGAAGCTATGCCGCTCGCCGGCGCGAGCGGGACGACCTGTCCTTCCCCGGAATCGAGATAGCTGGGCGCATAATTATACTGGGGTGAAAGGGCCGTGCTGTAGGCATTCACACCGCTGCGAATCATGTCGAACATTTCGGTGAGGATCTGACGACGGACGTTGGTAGTATATTTACTGGAAAAACCTCCACCAAAGCCCGGGATCGGCAACTGGGTGACCTGATCAAGATAGGAGTAAAGATCTTGGTTTCGTTGGACGCCGGTCCAATCGAGGGTCGCTGACTGGCTGCTGGAGTTGGGAGAGCCTCCTCCCGGTGTTGCGGGTGCCGTGTACGTGGTGGACCGCTGAAAATAGTAAGGCTCGCCGCCGATGGTCGAGCAAAAGGCAATCAGGGCGTCCTTGGCGTTTCTCTTGGTGGTATCGAGTTGAAGTGGCCAGAGAGTCATGCGTGGCTTGCCGAAAAGGTTGAGTTCCGGCGCGCGGCTGTGCGCAGTGATGAAAAACTTCGCTTTTTCCAAGACCGCATTGCTCATGGAAATACCATTCTGAATGTTCGCCGTGCGTGCCGGGTTATATAACATTTCATCGGTGGAGGCATACAGGCGATCCCCATCCAGGGTGATGCCATTGGGGGCGATCGAGCCACTAACCTCGTTGACGCTGCCACCTTCGGTACCGCCATCAGCGATGCGGGGGGTGAACCCATAATAAGCGGCAAGTTCGCTCGTAGAGGTCGCTTGACTGGCGTTTCCCAAATACCACGCTGAGTTGGGCCAGGGTGACGGAAATCCGAGAGGGCCGAAGACGCTGCTCAAGCTGGTCTTGGCAGGATGCCCGGGATAACGTTGAAACTCGTTCTGTACGGGGATGGCGGTGGAGAAATTCTGTTCCGTCGTGGTATTGGCCCACGGGCGATCCCAAAAAGTTCCCTCGGAAGCGGTGTTAATGTTGACCTTGCAAGTCTCATCGTCGGTCCAGAAGGAGACCCGGCCGACGATGGAGTTCGTAGCGGAGGGCACCTTGGTCGGATCGCTCGTGTCGAAGGTGACCTTGCCGCCCTGGCCCGAGAGCGGCGTCGCCAACGCGCCATTTTGAAGGACGTAGAGCCAGAGAACCGGCATGGGCAGGCGCTGATTGGCCGGTCCGGCGGAGGGAAGCGCGACCTGGTCCACTGCACTGGTATAGTTGAAGCCCTCGATGCTGCCGGCCGCATTGGTGGAAAGCGCCCGCGGATCGATGATGGGGAAATAGTTGGTGCCGCCGCTGGTTACCGAGCTATTGAGATCGGTGTAGAGACCGGCATTATTCGCCGAATCCCAATCAACCGGCGGGGCTTCCGCCGCTGTGGAAAAGGCGGCTCCGTTCGTGATCATCGAGGCCGAGGAGTAGAGCTTATAGTACAGGGCCGGTTTGCCGCTCGTATCGTAGGTGCGGATCATTCCGGGCTGGGACGCCCAGGCGAGTGTCGAGTTGGTGTTGCCCGTCGCGCTCACGATTTGAGAAATCGCCACTTGCACGGCCGAATCCGCGAGTTGCTTGACTGTGGCGCCATTGGCGTACGTCTGTGAGGTGGTCAGTTCTGTGCTGACGCTGCCGAGAAAGGCGAGGACCAATGCCGAGAGCAGCACGATCATGCCGAGAACCAGCAGGAGGGCGCTACTGCGGCGGGAGCGGAGACCTGCGCCTTCGTTCAGGCCGATTTTCCCCGGCACCCGGCGCGGATTTGCTTCCGATGATGCAGGTGGCCGCGATAGGGAAAGAGAGTCCTTCATCGGGTTCATAAGCCTTTATTTGACCTCGTCGCGACTCCACTGCGCGCCCTTGATGGCGACATCGGTCGAGAAGACACGAAAGGTGATGTGCCGATTGGTTAGGGTCTGTTGCAGCGTGTTGAGATCGGATTCCATCTGGCTGGCATTGGCGAAGAGCGAACCCAAGCCGAGATCGGGCATGGTCGAGCCCTGTCCTTGCGCGAGGCGCGCGGCGGAGGCTTCACCAATCGCGACCATGGTGACCTGCAGCAGAGGCGGGAGCTGGTTTTTGGGGTTGATGTCCGGATTGCTATTCGTCGCGGTCGAGTCGTAAGTATATTGCGGCGCGAGCAGGGTGCCGGTCGGGTCCTTCGTTTGGGAGAGCCTCGGCAGGATGACCAGCGCGATGACGTTCTCCGCGAGCACATGCACCGGGCGTGGAGGATTGGTCGCGGTATCGGGAAGATTCATGGCGATGGAAAACCAATCCCGGCCCGTATAGCTGAGATTGTTGGCCACGCCGCCGGTGATCCCCGAGGTATAACTGTAAATCGAAAGAGAGTTCGTCGGCTGCATGAGTTCGCAGAGGCGGTAGCGATAATGCAGCGGCGCGATTTGCGTGGTGACAATCGACGGCCTTTGCGCGGAATCATCGCCGAACTCGACAAAATAGCCCCAAGTGTTGAGCAGGTTTTCCAATCCGTATGTGGTGGCGTCCTGGCTGAATCCCAGCGGGGCCTGAAAAAAGACTCCGTGGGTGGGCCACTGCCGCGGAGCCGCGGGCGTGCCGGCCAGCGCCACCGTATTCCCGCTGATAAAACGGAGTTCGGACTGGCGGATATAACGCGTCGGCGCCGTGGGGTTATCATAGTCCCAGTAGGTGTTCAGGGTCGCCTGGCCCAAGCGTCGCGTCATGGCTTCAAAAGCGTCGCGGGCGCTGCGGAATTCCTCGATTTTCGCCGTGGTCGTGCGAAATAAGGCACCTGTTTGGGTGGTGACCGAAAGAACGATAGCCATGATCAACAACAACACGACGATTGAAGCCATCATCTCCACCAAGGTGAAGGCGTCGCGTCCTCGCGAGCGGCTCCAAACGATTTTTTTCACTGGTTTTTCGCCACGAATGCCGAATACCGCGAGACGAAAATACCATGGGAAGGGTCCTGCTTGACGCTATGGCCGGAGTCATACGTCAGCGCCTGATTTCCCGGATTGCTCACGATTTCGATAATCACCGAAGCAAGGTTGGAAGAAGAACTGCCACCGGGCACCTGCGTGGGCGCGTTGACGATCACGTTGACCTGATAGACCATGCCCGCGAGACCGTTGGAAGGCGGATTGGCCACGGTCCCGATCTGGTTCCCCTGGTCATCGAAATAGCGCAGAGGATTCTGCACGGTGAACTGGCTGAAGTCCGTCTGCTGCACATCGGTCACCACTTGCTGGACGATTTGGGAACTGACCGAGGTGTTGATTGCCTTGTGAAAGGTCGTCAGGCCCATCGGGATTAATCCAACCAGGGTGAGGAGAGAAAACGCCACGATGCCCAAGGCCAGCGTGACCTCCACCAAACTAAAGCCCGCGCAAGTCGGCCTATACTTGCATCCGAGGCGCAAGAAGGCCGCTGGGGGGAAGGAAAAATGATAGATTTTCATCTTGCTTTCACTTGTCGCCTATAAAGCAAATATTGGCAGAATTCCGTTTAAAGTAAAAGATTATTTGCAATTTATCGCAAATAAATGCCTTTTAATGGCAAAAACAATTTCTATTTTTATCTTAAATCCGCAGAATTTGCTAAAACTGACGCGGTACGACGAGGCTTTTGGGGCTCCAGATTGAGGAAACCGGCCAGCCACAATCATCCTCGATTGGGAGGGGCGCTCCAGTCAAAGCCGGAGCGCCTATTCCCCCTAAGGGAGAACGGTACTGACCGAAGCGATCCAGGGACTGGGTTTGTCGGAAGCCTCCATTTTCTTCAAGATCAACCCGCTCCAGTCCTCTTTGGAATCGACGGGAACATCGATTGTGACGTAGGCATTTTTCTTGGCGTCGGCTGGGATTTCGAGCTTGGTGATTAAAACCTGTTCGCTCGTTGACTTGGTGTAGATGCCAAAAGCGGCCGTGTCACTGTCATCGACGTAAACTTTGAATCGCACGATGACTTTCCCAGCCGGAGCCGGCTGCCCAAACCAGAAGGCGATATAACCCCACTGCGGAAGGGATCCCAGTGTACGCGCCACAGTGCCGCCCTCCGGTACGACTTTCGTTTCAGTGAGATTCTTCGCCAAGGCCGTGCCGCCATCCGGCGCAAAAGCGGCTGCACCATCCAAGCTTTGGAAAATGCTTTCCGCCCGGATATCGGCCAAAGGGATAAGACAGAAAGTGCTGACCGCCAAAATAAAAGTTCCGATTTTCATAGATTAAGCTTCTTTCGTGGACCGGGTGGGTTTTGAGCCGGGTATGCCAAAGTAATGAAAAAAGTGAAAGCTTCAACCTATTTTTTGCTAAATTTTGCCGAAACAACTGGCTCCCCCATGAGTTTATTTCGGTTTTGTCTCAATAAAAGTTGATGTCCCAAACGATAATGCCGGGGAGTTTGTCCAAAGACGGCACGAAACAAGGCATAAAAATGGGAGAGATCCTGGATGCCGCATTCCAGGGCGATGTCGCTGATCGGCTTGGAACCCAACTTGAGTTCGCGGCCGGCGTGCTCCATGCGGACGCGGTTCACGTAGTCACTCGGCGTACATCCAAAATGAGCGCGCACGACGCGGGCCACATGCTCGGGACTTCGCCGCGCGGCGCGCACCAGACCTGCGGAGCCTTCGGAGAAGTAAGAGATTTCTTCGATGCGTTCGCAGGCGAAGGCCAGCCACTCAGGCATCGATCCAGCCGTCGTGCCCGAAGCGGATTGGAAAAGGGTGTAGAGTCCCAGCAAGAACTTCTCCAGGGCAAGACGCCGTCCGGAGGCTCTTCCCAAGGCGACAATCTCAGTGGAGAGAATTTTCACCTGCGTCGTCGAGAGGCGCCGGCGAATGGGAAGCTCCGCCGAGCAATCGTGAAAGGGAGTAAGATCATCCCCAAAACGCGCCTCCAAATCAGTCAGCACCCGGGGAGAGAAGGCGAGATTGACGAGGATAAAACCGTCGCCGTCCACAGGAGCGAGGACATGCCGATCCGCGGCGCGCACGAAAATCAGGTCTCCGGCATCCAGTCGTTTGTCCTGGCCATTGATCGAATGACGGGCACGCCCGGTTTCGATCCAGAAGATTTCCGGGAAATCGTGCGTATGAAGAAGTGCCCTGCGGTTGGGCAAAAAGCGAAACCGCGCCAAGTGATACCACTCCCCGGGCTGGACCAGGTGACGCCAGAGCTTCTTTTCCATAAAATCAATATAGCCCAAGATAATGTCAAGGCATACCAAGACGACTGTCCCATGTCATGCCAATATATCCCTATGTCGATCTCAAAGGAATCCCTTCGTTCCGCTCCTCCCCTGGCTGGTCTGGCCACGCATGCGGAGGCCGCTCTGCCCGGTCTCGGAGTGGATGCAACCGTGGAACGGCTGCGCCGTTACGTCTATCTGGAGACCCAGTGTTTCTTTCTCCTCTCCGCCTACTTCAACTCATTGCCGGAATGGGAAGTGAAGGGCGCCATCTCGCTTCATCTTTGGCAGGACGCCGAGCACAACACCTGGTTTCGCAACCGCATCACCGAGATGCGAACGCCTCCCCATAATCTCGATAAGGTGCCCGATCCGGCGCTGGAAACTTTCGTCGGCGAATTGCGCAAGGCGGCGACCACCGCGGAATTCCTGACCGGGATCTATGGCGTCCTTAAGCCCGCCCTGGCGGCCTCGTATGAAGCCTTGCGGGCAGCCGCTCATCCAATCGCGGATCAACCCACGCGGCGCCTGCTCCGTTTCGTGCTCGAGGAAAAAGCCGAACAACTCGCCTGGGGCCGGGAAGCTCTGGCCGCATTGGCGCCAGCCTCGAAGATATTGCAGGACTGGGAAGCCCATTTGCAGGCTTATCTCGCCGCCGCCGGAGGGGCGGATGGCACGGCCTTGCGCATCGATCCCGGTCAACCGCTTCGCCGTGCGGTTCTTTTTCCCCCTTCGCAGGCTCCGCGACGGGATGCCCGTTTTTCTCGGGTCTGGAATTCGCGCGGAGTGGTGCCCGCACCCGAAAGTCCCGTGCATGAACGGATCTGGTGGATGATGAATGTGCGTCTCAATGAGATGCATGTTTCCGAGTTGATCGCCTCCGTCATCACCGATTGGAAGGGACAGCCGTGGACGTTTTATCACGAACTGGCCCGCCATCTTTGGGACGAGACGCGGCATTGCATGCTGGGCGAGGTGGCGTTCGTTTCGCAAGGAATCGACTTCACCAAGATTCCAACCCATGTCGGCTTTGCGGATTATCCCAACACGAAGCTCGAACCAGCGGATCGCTACGCTTTTCTTTGGGGAATCGAGCAGGGCCTCATGGTCAAATCAGGCAAGCAGGCCGAGGTCGCGTTGGCCAAGGCGGGGCATGATGAACGGGCGACCATCTTCCAGGATTTCGATTGGGCCGATGAGGTGCTTCATGCCCAGATCGGACGACGGTGGCTCGAGCAGAAATATGGCAATCGCGAAGAGATGAACGCCGCGTATGAGCGCGTCCGGCCGTCCTATGATCAAATGAAAGATGACGATCTCCGCTTGCCGGGCCGTGATTGGTGGCCCGAATTTTACGCCCGCTTCCTGAAGGACAAGGATCCCAACCCGGTCCAGGAACCGGACGCCGCTCCCCCCGTGGCCGACGGCGGCTATTGAAAACCATTTTCCCTCGAAATAAAAAATGAGCCTCGTCGTTGTCGGCAGCACGGTGCTGGACATCATCATCACGCAGGCGCCCCGCCTGCCCGCGTGGCCGCGGCATAGTGAGTTCACGTCGGACAATCTGGTGCTGCTCACCCATGCTCCGCTGGTCACGCTGGGAGGAAACGGAGCCAATGCCGCTTATGTCGCCGCGTGCAGCGGCGCGCAGGTCGATCTCCAAACCAACCTGGGAGAGGATCCGTTCGGGGCCGTGGCGCGGGGATGGATGACGGCTGCGGGATGCCGTTTCCTTCGCTCCGGAAAAAATCAGCGGACGGCGATCAATCTCACCGCCGCGAATGCCCGCCATTCTCGGGCAACTTTCTTCTATCCCGGCGATGCACCCTCCTTGCCCAAACGGCGTGACCTGCCCGCGGGACTGACACACTTTCTGGTTTGCGGCTGGCCCCATCCTCCCCTTCCTCAACTGGAGCGTTTTTTCCGCGCGCTGAAACGGCAGGGAGTTTTTACCGTGATGGACACGGGCCCCTTTCTCGGAAAAATCTGGTCCCTGAAAGAACTCCAACCAACCCTGGCGTCTCTCGATCTTCTCCTGACCAATGAACATGAACTAACCTCCCTGACGCGCACCACCGACTTGTCCTTCGGCCTGCAAAAATTGCGGAAGTATTTTCCCGGTCATATCGTGGTGAAGCGCGGAAGACAGGGAGCACTCTGGCTGCCGGAATCCCTCGATGCATGGCACAAGGTCCCGGCGTCCCGGGTGAAAACCGTGAACACCGTGGGCGCGGGCGACAGTTTCAATGGCGCGCTTCTCGCGGCTCTGGTCTTGAAAAAGGAATTCGCCCCGGCCTTGGATTTCGCGGTGAAAACCGCGGCCAAAGTGGTGGCTTCGCAGCGGGGCGTTCTCGGTGTCCGGTGAGGCTCCGGCAGGCTTTACTTTATTTTGACTGACTTCCGAGTTTTGCCGGAGAGGATCGCAATTCGGCTTCCCCGATATTATGGTGCCCACGCACGGTACCGTCATCGGCATCGATTCGCCTCACCGTCTCAAGGACCCGGAAGAGCTCGATCAAGTCGCGGCTGACCCCGATGAAAAACCAGACCGCGGTGATCACGCCCAGCACGAGAGTCATCCAAACAGCGGTGATCATCGTGTAATCAAACCACCACTCGTTGGAGAGATGTGAGACGAATAGGGTCCAGAGGAGAATCGCCAACGTCACCAGGGCCCAAAATATCGTCCAGCCAAAGGTCAGGATGGTGAGAAACCTGTCGCTCCAGGTGAAGTGCTCATCGATCTGGAGGAAGCGGTGGAGCAAAGGCCTCTTTTTCTCTGAAAACACGACGGCGGCGTCCTCGTTCGGAAGGCGATACTTCCCGCGATGCAGCATCTCGTCCATATTGAAATCCCTGCGACAGGTGAGCAGGGAAACAGCCACATAACCGACAGTCGCGGCGGCTGCGGTGATGACCGTGAGGTACTGGCCATTCAGCGGACATTTGTCCCCATGCGCCGCCAGATAATCGCTCCAGCGGCCCGGGCCGAACAGATGAATCAGAACGGGATTGAGTTGCTCCCAGAATTCCTGGACCAGATTGAAGACAACGCCGAGAACGCCGCCGGTAACGAGGGCCGTCCATGCTCCAGCCGCCGTCCCTTTCTTCCAATACAATCCGCCCCAACAGACAATGCCGACGCCGCCGAGATAAATGGCGCCGATCAGCGCGACGATCATCACGAGATAATCCACCGGCTTGAAAAGAATGCTGAAGGCGCAAACGAAACTGGCCACGCCGAATACGGTGAGTTTCAACGCCCGCACGTGCGCCTTCGGCTCGAACGGTTTCTTGCGCAAAGGCAGAATGACATCCTGCAGGATCGTCGCTCCGTAACTGTGCAGTTGGACCCCCTGCGCGGCCAGCAGGCCAAAAAGCAAAATCGCGCAGAAAGCACCTTTGACTCCGGGCACCAGAAGGACGCCCAGGGCCATCGGCATGCGCATCTGGGTCGCCAATTGGTGGACGCCAATATTCTGCAGACCATGCTCGACCAGACCTCGTTGCGCAGCAAAATCGGGATGATGCAATAAGGTGAACGCGGCAATCGAAACGAGGATGGTCATCGCGTTGGAACCCTGGATGCGCCAGCTCCCGAGAATGGAGGCCATTCGCCCTTCATGGGCATTCTTGGCCGCGGCGGCAAATCCCTGCAACCAGGCATTCCCGCGATAATAGTAGATGTTCAGCAGCAGGCCAAAAAGCGCATACCAGCCGTTGAAATCGGACCGCTTTCCGATGTCGAATGGATCGATAAAAGAATCGCCGGATCCGCCCGATAACAGCGCCTCCTTCATTTGTGAAACTGAGACGGCGTAAACGATGAAGAACGCGACGACCAGATAGAAAATCGACGAGATCACTCCTTCCAGGCAATCGGTGACCATCACGCTGATCTGCCCTCCGGTGAGCGCGAAATTCAGTGAGACCGCCATCAAAACCAGCATGATCGGCACGAAGGTTGGAACCGTCACTCCATGCAGGAGGAAATGCTCGGGCAATCCACAGAAATAAACGAAGAACCGCGCGCCGACCGCGGGCTGCACGCCAAAATTAAACAGGCCAGAGAAGGCGTTAAGGAAGCTGGCAAAAACGCGGACTCCCTTACTGTAGCGAAGCTCGAAAAACTGATGGAATGTCAGCGCCCTCGTTTCGCGAAACCGATAGACAATCAGCCCTAGGAGGCTGAAGAAAAAGAGGGCGATGGACGTGACCGAAAAATCCCAAAACCGCATCGAAAATCCGGTCCTTGAAAAGATCTCCAGCGTGGTGATCATGATCATCACGCTGGCGCCGGTTTCGCCTGCGGCGGTGCAGATGAGATAACGCCCGGCGCAACGGCTGGCGGCAAGAAAGTCGGCCACGCTCCGCATGTATCGGCGCATGTAGGTGGACACGGCGAAAACGATCGCCAGCGGCACGCCCATGACAATCAGGTCAAGCGGGGTCAAGTTCATGTGGTCGGAGCCGTCCTAGGGTGAACGAAAAGCCAGCAAAGGGTTCACTCAAAATTTTTCAAGATCGCTTCATATTTTCGACGTATTGTTATTTTTTTGCAATAATTATCGCAAATTGCGTTGGTAGCTTCGCCCTTTTTTGTTAGATTTCCGGAAATGGCGGATCGAAGCCACGCCCGGACGGGAATGTCCCATGACAATCAAGCGGCCTGACCTTGGATTTGAATTGAGCGGTTATGGCGGGGGAAACGTGCCCTTCTCGCAAGTTCCCGTCGTCTGGCAGATCAAGCCCAGCGGGAGCGACGACACTGCTCTCCTGCAAGCAGCCATCGACGATCTCTCCGCGCGATCCCGGGCAACCCCGAATTTTCAAGGGGCGCTGGCCCTGTTGCCCGGCACGTTTCGGGTTGAAGGACAACTTCGCGTGGAGGCGTCAGGCATTGTCATTCGCGGGAGCAGGGACAAGCGGCATCCCACACGTATCATCGCCACCGGACGCGACCGCCGGACCTTGATTGAAATTGGATCGCACGTCCGGCCCCGTCTCACGGACTCCACGCACATCCCGGCCGAAGTTGTTTCGGAAGGTAGTCAAATTCTTCCTCTAGTGGAAATAGAAGGCTTCCAAGTGGGAGATCGTGTCGTCGTCCGGCGGCCCAGCACCGCGGAGTGGATTGCCTTCCTGAGGATGGACCAATCGACTGAACCGTTTGCCAACGAGCGCACGCATTGGCTTCCGGGTTCCCGCGATCTGTTCTGGCACCGGGTGATCACGGCCATCGAGCCTCGCGAGAAAACCATTACCCTGAATGCACCCATCACGACGGCGTTGCACCGATGCTATGGAGGCGGAACGGTCGCGAAGGTCATTTCGGAGCCGCCCATTTCACAGGTCGGAATTGAAAACCTGATCCTCGAGAGCTCGTACGATCCTTTGAATGCCAAAGACGAAGAGCATTCCTGGATCGCGATCGCGCTCAACCAAGTGGAAGACGCGTGGGTGCATCGCGTGACGGCGCGATATTTTTCCGGCTCAGTCGTGCGGGTCGGATCTGTTGCCCGCCGGGTGACGGTGCAGGATTGCCGTGGCGAACGGCCAGTCTCGGAAATCGGAGGCTATCGCCGCCAGAGCTTCCTTATCTATGGACAACAAATCCTGGTGCAGCGCTGCACCGCTGAGGCGGGCCTGAATGACTTCGCCGTCGGCTTTTGTGCCGCCGGACCCAATGTCTTCCGGGATTGCGAGGCCAAGGCGGCACTCGGTCCAAGCGGTGCCTTTGAAAGCTGGAGCTCTGGCGTGCTCTATGAACGCGTTCGCGTTGAAGGCGCGGGACTCCGGCTGGCTCTCGATGAGACCGGCACTCAAGGCGCCGGATGGACCGCGGCCAATTCAATCCTGCTCAATTGCCACGCTGAGAACATGGTCGCGGATGGGCCCGAAGGCGCCGGAAATATCATCCTCCGGGATGCTGGAGTGGAAGAGGTTTCTCCGACGGGAAAAAGGGAGGAAATCGCGGACGACGAGAAACCCTGCGCTTCCAATGCACCCCTCTTCACGCCACCACATGATTCCACTCCCCGCGTTGTCACCAAATCCGCGCGTCGCCTGGAAATCATCCAGGGCCGTTTCGTCGTCGATGGAAAGACGGTGTGGGGCGAGCAAGTGAACGCCGCATGGTGGAAAGGTCAATTGTCACCTCTGGCCGGACAGCACGCCGGGGTGAGCATCACCCGCTTTGCGCCGGGGCGAAATGGAACCGGCTTGACCGAAGACTTGGCGGAACTGGCCCAGCGAATGGAACGCGAAGGCACACCCTTTTATAGCGGTGGGCCGGGGCTCTGGTATGACCGGCGGCGGGACGACCATTCGATCGCGGCACGTCCCGATGGCCATGTCTGGGCCCCGTTTTATGAAATGCCCTGGGCCCGCAGCGGTCGCGGCACCGCTTGGGACGGCTTGAGCAAGTACGATCTGACGAAATTCAACCCGTGGTATTTTGACCGCACGCGCGAATTCTCCCGCCTCTGCGAACAGCATGGCCTGGTGCTCTATCATCATTTATACAACACGCATAACCTGCTCGAATCGCAGGCGCATTGGGTCGATTTTCCCTGGCGGCCGGCCAACTGTATTAACGCTACCGGCCTGCCTGAAACACCGCCGCTGGACGCCAATAATCACATTCATCTGGCGGACTCATTTTATAATATTGATCATGCGGGCCGTCGCGAGCTGCATCGCGCTTACATCCGCCACAACCTTGAGCAGTTGGGGGATTCGTCCCACGTCATTTTCTCTCTCGCTTACCAATTTTCCGGCCCCCTGGTATTTCAGGAATTTTTTCTGGATACCGTGGACGAATGGGAGCGCGATGCGGGTCGCCACGTTAAAATTGCGCTTGTTACCAGCAAGGATATCACCGACGCCATTCTCGCGCAGCCGGTGCGCGCCAAACAAGTAACGGTCGTGGACCTGCGGTACTGGCAAACGCAGCCCGACGGAACGGTTTGGGCGCCGCGCGGAGATCGAAACCGGGCCTTTCGGGAAATGACCTGGGAACAGTTTGGTTCGCCCTACGGCGATGTCCCTCCCACAACCACACCCTTGCACGTCTATCGACAGGTGCGGGAATACCGAGATCGCTTTCCGGAGAAAGCCATTGTGGCCTGGAACGGCGGCGTTGGCGCCGTTCCCGTTCTTATGGCCGGTGGCGCGCAGGCACTCATGCGCAATCCGGCCTCCGGCCAGTCTCAGGGCATCGAGCCAGACCAGACGCCACTCGACGCTTTCGTGCGCGAATATCTTGCCGGGATTTTAATGAAACTTCTGCCACGTGATGGCTGGCTGGCTGACCCCGCTGACAATTGGTGCCTCGCCGATGACGCCGAAACGGCGTTGCTTCTCTACTCGTTGGCCGGTCCTCACATCACGTGGACACGGAAGCTCAATCTCTCGCGGTATAACGGCATCTGGCTCAGCCCACGCAGCGGTCAAACCCTGGTGATGGAACTGCGGCCATCGTCGAACTTCGGGGACGGCATCGCGAAACCAGATCGAGAAGATTGGTTACTGCTGTTGCAGACGAGGCCCAAACCTGATGCGAGAATTTAACGGAAGCATACAAAAATGACCGGGCAAGAGCCGCAGCCTCAAAGACACCATCGGTTAACACGCGAATAAATCGGATCCAAATTCATGAGTAAAAAAATTAGATTGGCCCTGATCGGGGCCGGCGGCATTTCCGCCGTCCACGCCAAGGGAATTTTAGCGCATCAGGATAAAGTTGAGTGCGTCGCTCTTTGCGATGTCTCGGACGAGAATTTGGAGGCCCGCTCCTTGCAACTCGGCCAGGCCCCGGCCCGCTTCCACGATTGGAAAAAGATGTTGGCTGAATTTGGCGACAGGATCGATGCGGTCGATATCTGTCTTCCCCACCATCTGCACGCCCCGGCTATCTTCGACGCCGTCGCAGCCGGCAAACATATCCTCTGCGAAAAGCCAATGTGCATCGACTTGGAAGAGGCCGATCGAATTGTCGAGGCGGTAAAGCGGGCCGGAATTACCTACATGTCGGCTCACAATCAGCTTTTTAAACCAGCTGTCCGCGAGGCTAAACATCTACTGGAGGAAGGCGCATTGGGCCAGGTATACTGGATCCGTTGCCAGGATTGCTTCGCGGCGCCTCAGGGCGCGATCCGTGGACAATGGCGCTCCCATTCCAAGCTCCAAGGCGGAGGAGAGTTGATCGACACGGGCTACCACCCGACCTACCGACTCCTTTATCTGGCGGGCGCGGCTGTCGAGGAAGTGCGAGGCACCATGGGCCGCTTCTCCATCGAAATGGAAGGAGAGGATACCGCCGCGGTCCAGGTTCGTTTTGCCAACGGCATCATGGGGGAAATTTTGACTTCGTGGGCCTTTCCCCAGCCCTATGGAACTCACGACATTCATGTGGTCGGCGAACGGGGCGAACTTTTCGGCAGCGGGAACAGGCTTTGGCATCTGCCGCGCGGCTTCGAGAAACCCTCGGAGCGGACGCTGAAAGAAGTTGATGAGTTTGCGGAAGAAATAGGACACTTTGCCGATGCCATTCTTAAGGGAACGCGGCCGATCCATTCCGCTGAGGAAGGGCGGGAGGTGCTGCGCGTGATTCTACAGGCCGCCCAAAATTCCGATGGCTGGCAGAAGGCGGCCGCCACACCTTCGCATCATTCTGAATTATGAGCCTAACTATCGCACAGACCCGGACTGGCAACCTCCCCATTGGCGTTCGCCGCGGCTGGTCCGAGTGGCAGAAGGATCTGCCCGGCTTTCTTTCCTGGGTGCAGGAAAACCGATTGGGAGTGGTGGATCTGGGATCGGACGTCGATGCCGTCCTGGCGGCGAAGAAGCTCGGGCTTCGAATCGGATCGGTTGACTTGGACTGGAACGGAATGATCTCGCCGGAGGCCTCCGTCCGCACCGCAGCCGTCGACAAAAACGCAGCCCAGGTGGAGGCTCTGGCCACCATCTGCGGCCCGGTCAATCATTTCACCGTCATGATTCCCACCGACCCCGCGCGGCCTCGTTCGGAAAATTTCGAGTATATGGTCGAAAGCTACAGCCGTCTCGCTCCCATCCTCGAGAAACATCAAGCCAAGGTGGTGATCGAGGGATGGCCCGGCTCAGGAGTGCTTTGCTGTACGCCTGCGGATTGCGCGGAATTCTTCAAGCGATGCCCCTCATCCGCGCTGGGATTAAATTTCGACCCTTCCCATCTTCTGCGCATGGGAATTGATGCCCGGCGGTTTTTGGAGGAATTCGTTGGTCGTGTTTTTCATGTGCACGGCAAGGACACCGAACTTCTCGCGGAAGGTCTTTATCACTACGGAAATTTTCAGGAACCGACCTTTGGAAAGTCCCGCGCCTTCGGGGCGATGCATTGGCGATATGTCATTCCCGGACGAGGCGGATCCGATTGGAGCGCCCTTTTCGGCATCCTTATTCGAGCCGGTTACGAGGGAGCCGTTTCCATTGAATTGGAAGATGCGGATTTTAACGGAACGATGGAAACGGAGAGGACAGGACTCCTGGCCGCTCGGGATTTTCTGGAAACGCGTTAGCAAGCACTCGAAGGTATGTGCCGACGGGCACTGGCGCCGGGATAAACCGGCACCAGCCGATGACTTTTACTCGATGAGGAAATGCCGCCACGCCGGGATGCCGTTGACGTTCCGGATGAAGAGCGTGCTGGGCAGTTCCCGAGGAGCGACCGGCAACTTGAGCAGGCGCAGGCCGATTTCCTCCGGCAGGCGGTCGCCCTTGCGGCTGTTTACGTCCTTGCTGGCGAGGACGCAGTTCTCCCACGAGGTCTTGCCGCCGCGCGAGCGGGGCAGCACGTGGTCGATGTTGCCTTCGCTCGGTCGCAGCGACTGACCGGTGTACTGGCAACGGCCGCCATCCCGCACCCAAATGGCCCGGGCACTGAACTTGGGGCGGCGCTTGGGCACCTTGGCAAAACGGCTCAGTACGATGACGTGCGGGATGCGCACGGGACCGCCCGGCGTCCGAACGGAATGATCGCTCTTACGCACACACAGCTTGATCCACTGGGCCCAGCGAACGGGCACCATGTTCTCGCCATCGATATCCAAGGCTGTGGCCACATCGGTCGCCATCTGCACGAATGCTTGTTGCGGCGTGCGCACATTGATCGCCTGCCAGTTGCGGTTAAGCACCAGGACAATCGGTCGGTTCAGGATGTCGTTCATAAATGATCTGTTTCATTGATGAACCCGTGAATGGTGTTCGTTCTTTATTGTGAAAGCGAAGGGCCGTCCCGCCTAGGGTGGCTACCGAATAGGAGAAGCCCCCTTCTTTTCAGCTGACCAAAGGGCCGCAAGATACTGCTTTAATACCTTTTTTTGTCAGGGTACATTCCGGCCCGCTCGAAACTTGCGCTCTCATTTTAGAACGAAATTGTCTGATGAATTACCTACTGGCTGGAATATTGATGATCTTCGGTCCTGCCGCGTACGCGGTGGCGGGCGTTTTTTTTAGCCGAAAAATTCTTCACGGACGCGTGCAGGAAGGACACAACGATGTTTGCGTCCCCATTTTCCTGAATGCCGGAGTGCTCTTTGCCGTCCTTCTCGGCTTCATGGTTGTTGCGGTCTGGGAATCCTATGACACGGCCAAGACCACCGCGGCGACCGAGGCAACTGCTCTTGTTCCGCTCTACCGGGCAGCCGGAAACCTACCCCCGGAATCTGCGGCCAGAATCCGCGAATTGACCCGCGAGTACATCCGGGAAGTAATTGAAGACGAGTGGCCGAAGCAGGCGAACACCGGACAGGCAAGCTCCAAAGCCCGGAAAGAGATTGGAGACCTTTACCGGACATTTGGTGACGGCACCATCAGCACGCAAACGAAGAAAGACTTTCCTTTGAGTTGCAACGTCCTGATGCAATCGATTCAAGAAGTGACGAACGATCGCAACAAGCGAAACTTGGAAGCGAATGAGAGCGTACCCCTGGTCATGTGGATCGCAATCCTCGGGGGCGCCCTGGTCATCGTTAGCATGAGCTTTGTGATCTACATGGAACGTCCCTTACCTCACATGATCATGGCAGCCCTGATGGCGCTGTTGATCGGGCTGTTACTGTTTAGCTGCCTTATTCTTAGTGAGCCCTTTAAGGGCCCCATCGCCATCAGCGCGGAATCATTTGAAAAGATTCTGCTCGTCTTGGACGATGTGGACCGGGGTAACTGACGCTGCACGGCATGATTTCGCCCTTACCCGAATTGAAGCAACCATGAGCCACACTATCCCTGCAATCCATTCGCCCATTGAGATGAGCGTGAGTACCTTACCGGATCGTCCCGCTGGTTCGATAGAACTTGGAGTGGTTTACGCCAGTGTGGAAGGGGTCAATGACCATTCGTTCGACGCTTGTCTCGTCGAATTGAAAGAGAAGGCCCACGCCCTGGGCGCGACAGCACTCATCGGCATGCAATTGGTTCAGAGTCAGTTTCAATGGAATCAACGCACGAGCCTGCTGGCGACTGCCGTCAAGGCGAGCTCTGCTGGATAGGAAAAGCAGGGCGAGTGATCATCCTAAAAGCAAGGCCCGGCCCACCGAATGGAGGGCCGGGTTTAATGTTTCTACCCGCTGCACGCCAGCGCCAATGCCGGTGACCGTAGGCAATGGCTCTGGAAGAAGCGGTTGAGTTCAGCCGCATCGGGTGCGGCCTCTTCCTCAGTCTGGATGTGCTCCAGACTGGCGAGTTCCGCGTCGATGTAGTGGCCGAGCACGACGTCCTTCGGCCCGCGATCCTGTTCATCGCCGGCCTTTTTACGGGCGACAAGATTGGCTCGACCTTGCGGTCGTGCAGCCATTTCATCATCTCGTCGTGGCGGACCAACCCGGCCTTGCGGACGCGCTTGGTCTTGCCATCCTCGCCGGTCTCGTTGACGAACTTACCCTTGGCCGCCGTGCGAGACATGATGCGGCCCGCACCATGCACGGTGGAGTAGAGCGCCTCTTTGGAAGCCTCGGAATCGACGCCCTCAACGACGACGGCATCGTCACCCATGCTTCCGCCGATGAAGCCCTTCTGTCCCGGGAATGCCGGGGTCGCGCCCTTGCGGACGACGAGATAGTTCTCGCCAAAGTGCTCTTCCTCCCACGCGAAGTTGTGGTGGTTGTGCACCTCTTCCTCAATCTTCGCCCAGAGGATTTTCCTCACGACATGGCGCGCCACATACTCGCGGCCCCCGTAGGCGTAACGGCCCGCCAGGTTCATCCCGGCGAGGTAAGCCTGACCCAGGTCGCTATCGCGGCGCACAACGGCCGGCGCGACGTCCATGCCATCCTTGCCCCCCGCTTTCTTCAGGAAGTAAGTCGCGGTCTTGTGGCCGAGGCCACGCGAACCGAAGTGGACACCGACCCAGACACGATCCGCTTCATCGACAAAGATATCGACGTAGTGGTTACCGCTGCCGACGGTGCCGAGCTGCGCTTCCGCCATCGGCTTAAGATGCGCAAAAGGCTGCTCAGCCCAGAGAGGATCATCAAAGAGCTCGTGCTCGACGCGAGTCTTGTTGTGGCGGCCCATGCCGAACGAGATCGTGCGGACGACTTCGTCCATGATCTCGGCGATCTTGGGACGAACTTCCTTACCGGTCTTGTTGGTGCGGATCGCGAGGTTACCGCACGCGATATCAAAGCCCACGCCCGAGATGGAAACGAGATCGCGGTACGCGATGATGCCGCCAATCGGCTGGGCATAACCCTTATGGCCATCGGCACACAGGACGGCCCGCGCACCGCCGACCGCCATGCAGCGATGGATCTGCGCCACCGTCGCCTCATCATGCTGACCAAAGATACGAACGCTCATAGTTACTCCTTATCTTGTAGCGACGGTCGTGGACCGTTGCCGTTGTTAAAATATGAAATTGATTTGGGAAGATTGATTTCCTGGGGTAGAACCCATCCTGAGAATGAAAAAGGAACAGCTCGCCACCTTTAATGACGCGGTGATCGCCATCGTCATCACGTTGATGGTCCTGGAAATCAAGGTGCCGGAGATGACCGCGGGCAACCTCTGGGCGCTGGCCCAGCACATTCTGGTCTACGGCTTGAGTTTTTTGATGGTGGCCATCGTCTGGCTGAACCTTCGCATCATCCTGATGCCGCTGGAGGTGGTGGATAACAAAATCATCTGGCTCGATCTCAGCCTGCTTTTCACCATCTCGCTGATTCCGCTGCCGACGGAGGCCCTGGGTGAACAATTCGAACAAAAACTAAGCCACGTCTTTTTTGGTGTCGTCATGATGGCGGTGGCGATTGTTTACGCCGCGTTACATCAGCTAATCACGAAACGGGCCGCAACTTTGAATGACAAGTGTAAAACAGTCAGCCTCGCCAAAAACTGGCTGGCGATCTTTCTCTATGGCATCAGCATCCCGCTGTCGTACGTCAGCCTCTGGTCTTCGACGGCCATCTTCATCCTGATCCCGATTCTCTATTTTCTTCCGTCTCACTATTTGGACAGTGGAGTCGAAGAATAAACGCATGGCCAAGAAGAAAGGGAATACAGGACGGCGGGGCCTTTCGTTGAACGACCGTTACTCGCCACGCAACCGCAGGGCCATCGGGATTGGCATGGTCGCTTTGGGTATTTTTAGTTTCGTGCTTGCGGCAAATTTGTTCTACCTCAATCGGCAGTTTGACGGACCGACATTTAAAGTCATTGGCTCCGTCGAAGGTCTCTATCATGCGGGCAACCGCTCCAATCCCAGGGTGGCTTACCGTTATCTGGTGGGGACCACGGAGGTGCATGATGTTACGCCAGTCGACGGGGAGATCTTTAGCGGCCTGCAACTGGGTGAGCCGCTGCCGATAAAATATCTGCCGAACAATCCTGTAAAAAGTCGCATCGATCTCCCCGCGGAAAATGCGGAACGACACAACACCGTGTATGGATTGACCGCAATGTCGATTATCTTCATGTGTATCGGCGCGCTCGTTGTTAGATTCGCCCAGCGTGACATCAAATCAGGGAAAACAATAAAAAAACGTCACGATCTTAATTTTGTTCCTGACCCTAATAACCGGAAGGAAGTGCGGGCACGAGGTTGGAGCAGTGAGGACTTCGCGGAAATTCTGATCGATTTCCGAAAGATCTATGACGTTTGTCTCGCAAACGATATTGCCGCCAAAATCCACTCCTCAGAAAATGGCACTCTTCTGGTTACCTTTCCCCAGGATGTACCCGCTCAATTATTTTCTTTTTTGATCAATTACGCCCAGTACCCGAAAGATTTTGAGTCAAGGGCGGATTCGACTTTGGTGGTGGGGAAAGCTATCATATCGGAAAGTTTTGAAGGTAAGTTCGACCCAAAACTGATTGGACGGGAAGCAGTTTTCTACATTCCATCCGATGACAAGGATTACGATGTCGTCTATGTCCAAGTTGGAGAAGAGACATTCGCACACTCATTCGCATTTTTGAACAGGTGGAAAAAAGTAGCGGAACCGAGGCTTCCGGCTGGCTTCGCTGACATCCTTGCCTAAATCTTCAAAACAGGGAGTTTTTAGGCTGCGGGAGCGGGAAAGTGGTCCCCACGGCAGGATTTGCACCCGCACTGCCTCCGTTCTGAGCGGAGCGCCTCCTTCTAGTTGGGCTACGTGGGGAAAATGGTGCTCCCAGCGGACTTGCACTTGCGACCGTCTCGCTCGAAGCGAGCCGCACTAATCTGCTACGCTACGGGGGCGTAAGTTGTGACTTAAAAGTGATTCGCCCACGGGCCACGGAGCTGGTGCTCACGCCTTCCTCTTTCAGAAGGCCTGCCGTTGATTCGGGAGATGGTCCGGCGTTGAAAACTCAACGCGGGCTCTGGGCGAAATTGGATGCCCACTTGGAGTCCTGCGAACGGCAGTAAAAGTGGCGTGGCCCAACTACCCGAAGGCAATCGGACCACGATTTATTGGCGATGCTTTATTCCGGTGATATCAGCGTCGGAAATGGCGAGGCACAGAGTCCCCGGATCATCTCCTGGGCTGCACCGGTAAAGTCAACGCGCGTGGGTATAGTTTGTATTCATAGGCGTAAATGCCATCTTGCCGACGCCTTCGCGCCAACTCCTGGATGGTCTGGCAGGATCTCCGTATGAAGCGGGAAGATGCCGCTATGGGTTGGTACTTGGCTCCATGGATTACCTCCTGGGTTTGGGTTTGAAATTGAAAGGAGCGCCGAGCCGGGATACCCCGCGCCATCGACGCTCCTTGTTACTGTCCTGCGGCTCAGCAAGCCCTCGGGCTTACCGCCGTCCGCAGGACCACAATAAAGAACGAACACCATTACGAGCTCTTGTTTCTCGTACCCGCAGGTATTTCACGGCGGATGTTTCGGTGTTTCAGGCACACCTCCCTTGCGACTCTTTATCTATATCTTCATATAGAATTGAGCCTAAGCCTTCTGTGATGTAAATGGATGGTGAGAGGGACCGGTACTTCGCAGAAACGCTGCTGTCTATACGGGGTCAGTTGACACCGCACCGGTATTGAAATATAACCTTAACGGTTACTTCAGTGCCGCAATCCACGATTCTGTTTGTGACCAATCCGCCCTGCCGTTGGTTCGCGCCGACGGCAGGGTTTTCTCTTTGTCACCTTAAAGTTGTTTAGTTGTCAGGTTGTTGTTTGTTCCTCTGTTTTACCTCTGAAAAAGTCGAATAAAAAACCCCGCGCACCTTTCGGTGGGCGGGGTTGGAAATGGTCCTGAGTAGTCAGGCTATAACCTATCCGCGCACCTCCAGCATACGAACTTCGAGTCCGGTATGGGGGCCATATTTGACCATAAAACCAGACGAGATCGCGCTTGCACCTTGCAACCAAATGGCTGCAAAGCTCGGGCAATGCTTTGTGGTAAATAAGAGGGTCTTCATGGCTTTTGAATGTGATTTCTTTATATAGAATAAGACGCATGCGATCAAGAATTATCTCAACTTATTTTCATTTATTTTGAACATCGTTGTGAGTATCGATCACTAGAATAAAATGTTTTCGACAAAGCGTTGGATATGTTCCGGCGTCTTCCGTTGTCGTCTAAGCACTACAACCAATTCACGAACAAAGCGTTTCGTCCAGGGTAGCCGCACGAGTGAGCGGCGCCGCGCATAGAGCGCCAGGGATCGTTGCGGCACCAGGCTCACACCCACTCCCACGGCGACTAGGTTGATGATCAAATCGAAGTTATCCAACTCCATGGCGGATCTGACTTGCAATTTCTGGCTCTTCAACCATGCGGAGAGTCTTCGTCCGGTTTGAGTCGTGTCCTGCAAAGCAAGCCAGGGTTGCGTCTCCAGCCAGTGCCTCAACTCGGCGGCCTTCTTCACGTTGACCCTTGATGCTGCCAGTTGATCTGCGTTGGCGATGAGGGTGAAGGTGTCGCGAAACCGGTGGGTGATTCGCAACCGAGGTGAAAGTCTTGCTGGCGGCAGCAGGACTCCAATGTCGAGCGCATCGGATTCGAGCGAAGCCAGAATAGTCTGACTCGATTCATGGGTCACTCGTGAGATGACTGTCGATCCCGGCCGCACGTTCGCAGCGAAAAAGCCGGGGAGATAAGCCAAGCTCACGCTGCGAGAGACCCCCACACGGACTTCCGCGGGCGCACCCCCGTAGTCCTCCCTGAGTCGTCGCAAAAGAATATCCACATCTCCAAGAACCGGACCTGATTCCCGGAGGAGGAACTTTCCCGCCAGCGTCGTTACCACGGAGCGAGTCGTGCGAGTCAGCAAGCTCAATCCCAGTTGCTGTTCGATGCTTTGGATTTGACGCGTGATGGCGCTTTGGGTCAACCCGGTGATCTGCGCCGCCCGTGTAAAACTGCCCGATTCAGCCACCAAACGGAAGAGATGGAGCTGATACAGATCAAATGGGCGACGTGAAAGCAATTCATGCGTTTTGCTCATTAAATAATGAGACTAATGAATTTCTATAAAAAAGAAAGCCGTGAGATGCTTCGACCATCAAACGACAAAGGAATAACTCACATGGCCAACCCTAAAGACAAAGTGCCGGAAAACGTCCCCGGCCAATACTACAACGACACGAGCTGCATCGACTGTGGAATGTGCCCCGAAATAGCGCCGCTCATCTTCAAGCGCCAGGAAGATGCAGGATATAGCTACGTCTTCCGTCAGCCCGTGACCCCCGAAGAAATCACCTTGGCGGAAGAAGCGCGGGAGAGCTGTCCGACGGAATCCATCGGCAACGATGGCTAATGGTTGCTTATGGAATTGTGCTCCCCAGCCCATTGCAATCTTTCTGCGAGCGCGCACGTGGAAAACTCCAAGCGGATGAGCCGACAATGCATCGGAGCGAGGGCTTTTGCCTCGACATTGAAAGCGCCGTTCGACGCATCTTAAGCAATTCCTTTTTCAGGGGGCTGGTACTGTCCATCGGTAACCTTCTCCATCCAATCGACGACCTTGCCGTTTTGCTGTTCCTGAATGGCGATATGCGTCATCGCGGTGGTCGGTGCTGCCCCGTGCCAGTGCTTCTCGCCTGGTGAAAACCAGACCACGTCTCCTGGCCGGATCTCTTCAATCGGACCGCCCTCGCGCTGGACCCTGCCGCAACCGGCGGTGACGATCAGGGTCTGCCCCAGAGGATGCGTATGCCAGGCGGTTCGGGCGGCGGGCTCAAATGTCACCGTGGCAGCAGCGGCGCGGCGCGAATCGTTGGGCTGGAATAAGGGGTCGATCCGCACCGTTCCGGTGAACCAATCGTCTGGACCTTTGGTGGATGGCTGGGAGCCATTTCTTTTGATTTCCATGAAGCAAACTTACTTCACAGATTCCCGGCTGTCGCGAAGGGCGTTATACCATCCAACCTAATTACTCAATGGGCGTGCGGTCTGGCATCGCGAGAAGCTTGGCCAGGCCAGCCACATCCGGCGGGGCATGGATATAAAGAATCCGTAACGGATCGTGTTATTCTGTCGATAAAGCAGGTCGGCCAGGGCGAAGAAAACAGGCGACACGTACCTAAGAGGGAGACGCTTTAGATGACTAAAGGTCACGAGAGATCTCGCTAAGGCCCAAGCGAGCAGACTTGGCGTCCTTAATAAGGTTATAATGGGAATAATGAGGAGCTTCCTCATTTGATGAATCTTAACCCTCTGTGGCTTGTCTGGATGGGACATAATCGCGTAGAGTTAGGCGCTTCTATACCGCGAATGCGCTCACCGTGCGCGAGCCGACTGGCTTGGCTTGACATTCCAACAATTAATTATAATGATAAGCTGAGCCCGTCTAAAGTCATCATAAAAGGGTTCGGTACAAGCCAGACTTTCTTGTGGGAATCGCAAAAAAGTCACACCGCGGCGATGTCAGTTGACGGGGGCACCTCCGGGCTCATGCAAACGATTTTTTTATCTCATTGGATCTATGCTCAAATATCTCTCCCTTCTGGCCACTGCTTCCCTGATTCTTCCCCGCGCGATCGTCGCTGAGCCCGCTCCTGTGCCTTCCTCTTTCGATTTTCATTATGTGGGCGCGAGTGTCGCTTCCCTCCAGACGGTGACTCCGCAGTTCGCCTCCTCCAAGGCGGGAACGGTCACGCCGGTCACGGAAGAGGGTGAAGATCGACTGCGATTGACCGGATCACCGGGCTCCTTCTCCTTTTCCTGCCCGGTGGAAAAAAACACCGAATATCTGCTGCGGGTCAAAGTACAATCGAATGACCAGGTTGTTTTCCAGGTCGGCCAGCTTTCCATGTCCTACAATGACCTTGGCCACTGGCAAACGGTGACGGGACTCTGCCCCAGCGGTGACGCAGGCATGATGGAGGTCAAGGCGACGCTGCATTCTCTGACTGCGGAGCAATCTGCCTCGGCGGAAATCAAAGACATCTCGCTCATTCGCGTCGAACGGCCCACGGTTGCCTCGCGGCGATCCTTTTCCGGGCAAACCAGCCTGGTCCAGGACGGGGCAGCGGCGGCGACCATTATTATTCCCGCCGGCAACGAAATGTATCTCAAGCTCGCCGGGCAAATTTCCGCCGCGGTCAAGGCTAGAACAGGAGTCGATCTTCCCATCGTTTCGGACACCGATGCCACCGAGAAGGATTATCCGATTTTAAAGGAACCGTTTCAAAAGCGGAATCTCATCCTGCTCGGACGACTCGGCAACAACCGGGCCTTTTGGACCGCCTATAACCGGTTTCTTACTGCTGTCGATGGCTTCTATCCTGGCGGGAACGGCTATGCCGTCCATACGGCCTCAAATGTGTTTCACACCGGCATCAACCACTTGATTATTGGTGGCACCACTGACGAAGGCGTTCGGCGTGGGACGGCAAAATTCGTTGAAAAGATCGAGGCCGCCCCTGCCGATTCCAAGGGATTGCGTCTGCCGTGGCTGCTTGAGACCGATCTTCAAGGCGATTGCCTCGCGTTCTTCAAGCAGGACGATGCCAAGTGGAAAGAGAAACCGGAAAACGGATGGCTCCCCAAACCCGAGCCCGCCTACGGCAATGTTAGTCGCTGGTATGACAACGCGATGGGTTACTACTGGACCGGATGGGATTCCTACCATCAGCGCGAAAAACAATACCTGGCCCAAATTATCGACGAGCATGGAGTAACCCATCAATACATTACCGAATTCCTGGTCAGGGCTTATAACATGCTGGACGTCAGCGGTGTTATTCCGCCCGAGCAGGTGCAAAAAATCGACTCACTGCTTACCCAGAATTTCTTCGATTATCTGGCTTTTTCCGAATTGTCGTGGATGACGACGTTCGCGCCGCCCTATGGCCAGATCGGGCTGGAAAATCGGCATCAGATCGCTCCCTGGATGGGCGATTATAAAATGGCAGAATTTATCACCGACATCCTCACCCCGGTGGGAGGGTTGAAAGATCTGGCCGAATTCCGGCGCGAGGAAAAGGAGCGGGCGCTGATCGATTTCGTGAAGCATCGCTCCGCGGCAAGCCTTCCCGGCGCCACGGGCCCAGACGCGGACGAGGAGATTAACGCGAGCCTGTTCCGTTTCGCGCTGGAGAAGGATCTCTATCGCGAATTTTTCGGCAGCGGCAATGCGGATCGTTCGCTGGAATTGGAACGAATCGATCCGATCACCGGCATTTTCGCCTATCCCTCCGGACCGCGCGATTCGAAACTGCTGCTGGGAATCATGGCCTGCCTGACGGGTAAACCGGAGTATCAGTGGCTCTGGCATCACCTGCCCGAAGTTGCGCATCCGCAAGGCTACTTTCAGTTCCGCTATCTCGGACAAACGCGGCGGTACACGCCCGACGCCGATGCGCCCGAAGCCATTCCGCAGTCCTGGAGCGGCATCCACTTCGCCACAAATCCTGTCGACAATGACCCGGGAATGAAGGCCGATTCAAACAATTATTATTTCATTTCCGAGGGCACCGGCTTGCGGCCGGACGACGATTATATCGCCTTCAATGGTGTCTCTTATCTCGCTCCCTCCGGAGTGGTCGCGAAGCTCAATTCCCAGGGCTGCGTCTGGCTCGGCGAAGGCATCGCCGGCGGCCGCTTCGATCTGAATTCGGCCAGCGCCATTCGGACCGATCGCATGGAGAACAACGGGAAGTTCGACGATTTTTCCCGTTGCCTTTGGAGTGCGGAACTTCCCACCGGCAACGCGATGCGTTTTCGTCAATTGCTCAGCAACGATATCCGATGGACGCGTGACGTCATTCATCTGGGCCGAGGCGTCTATGCCTTCCGGGATTGCTTCACCGCCCTCGCGGATGGAACCTACTCGTTGAACGTTAACTGGCATCCGACGGGTACTTTCTCACGGGAAGGAACTCGGCTCACTTTTCTCGCCCGCGAGGGGAAAATGGAGATCGAGTGTTTCGGCGACGACTTCTCCGAGAACGAATCGTCCCGGCAGGACAATCCCGCCCGCGTGAGCGTACGTAACCAAGCCTTAAAAAAACTGGCCAAAGGGCAATCGGTTGTCTCCTACTCGGTGCTCCAGATCACTGCGGACCAGGCGACTCCACCGGCGATGACGACCCTCTCCGGCGACAATCGGCTTTCTGTCGGATCCGCCGTCCTCGACTGGAAGCCAACCGCATCCGGCTCGTTCGCGACCGATGCCGATCTGGTGATTCAAACCCCTGCCGCGAGCGGATTTTATCACGCCGGGCGCGTGACTTTAGGAGAACAGGCCGTGACCGATTTTAACCCGACTCAAAGCTTCGGCGTCTCGGCCACGGGAGAATGGAATCACCTGCCTGAAGGAAAAACGTTGTCCACCGAAGAAGGCCATAATGTTTTCCAGGCAGCCACCGCGTGGGCGGGAAAAGCTACGGTGCCGCCGACGACCACATCTCTCACGCCCAGCGACGACGGACTGCAGATCAAGCTTCAGGACCTAAGTAAAAATTGGAAGCAAGCCTGGCACGATGACTCGTTCCTGCGCCCGGCGAAAGTGACCGACGTCAAAATCGACAACGGCGTGATCGATTTTGGAAAGGTGCTCAACCTCACGGAAATTCGCATGAAATCGGACCAGCTCCGCTTTTTCGCGCCAACCCACATACCCACCAATCTCGAGTTGGCCACGGACCTCAAGGGACCGTGGAAGCTGGCTGAGGGCAAACGGGCGTGGAGACCCAGTATTCGCAGCGGTAATTATGGCGAGTCCCATCCCGTCAAAGAGGCGGACGAGACGCTCCTCCTTTCCTCCGTGCCCGCCCGTTATGTCAAACCCGCCAGCCCCCTTCTGGGCTTTTTCACCGATTCGTGGAAGGAAGCCCGGCATCCGTTACGGGTGGAAACGGGCGATTTTTTGAACAATGGCTCCGTGCAGACCTTGATCGTGAGTGATGTTTTTCCGCAATTTCCGCGCTCGATCCGGGATGACGATGTTTCTGCCGCGCTGCTCAGCGACAAGGGCAGTGAGATTTTTCACCTCAATTTTGCCGGGCCTGTGCAGAGCGTTCGTCTGCTCGACTGGCATGGCAACGGAACCAAGGATCTCTTCGTTCTCTACGCCAACGGGACGTTGGAGATTTACAATCTCGCCGGAAAACTCGAAAGGTCGGCCGATCTTTATCAAATGCATGAAGAGTTTCAAAAAAACTATGGCCGAAAAAGCACCCGGCAACCGGCCGGGGGTTTTGTCCTGCCTTTTTCCGTCGGCCTTTGGAGACCTGATGCTTCCGGAAAAAGTGAGATCGTGGTGGGCCGCTATGGCGGCTTCAGTTTCCTCAATCCCGATCTGACGTGGAAGGGACTGCTGAGTGTCAGCGGTTATGCCACCCCTGGCATTCTGGCAAATGGAGCCGATTTCGATGGCAGTGGCGTGCCCGAACAAGTGGTGGCCGAGCGCATGCGCATCTGGCAGATCGGCGGCAGCGGCAAGCCGACGGTGCGCGAGCCCAACGGAGCCGAATTCTGGCCGCAGGTTTATCAGCTCGATAAAGTCATTCCGGAATATGACGCCTCAACCGCTCCGCTCGGAGGATATCCGACCGTCCGCTTCGAACTGCTCCAGGGACTCACCCCGAAACCGCGGTATGTTCTGCTGGCGCGCGGGACAAGTGTTTGCATTTACGATGCGAAGGAGAAGACGATATTTTATAACTGGAACGGGCAGGCGCGCATCACCGGTTTGGGCATCGTGAGCGAGCAGGAAGGAAAACTGGAATTAGTGGTGTCGACCCAGGACCGCTTGCTCTGGCACTTCGACTGGACCAACGGGCTCGATCACGATCCCGTCGTCACGGCGAAATCCTTCCCCGATCTGATCACGAACATCCAGGAAACCGGTTCCGGACCGCGTTCCCTTGTTCTGTCCGGCACGAACGGACTTTATCTTCGCTCCACGGACGGAGACTACGCGCAGATCGCCAAGGGCTCGTTCAAATCCGCCGCGCCCCAGGCCGTCCAGGACGGGCAGGTCGGAAAAGTTGTCGCGGCCGATGCCCAGGGCCAAGTGCTTTCATTCGAACGGAAGCCTTAAATCTCATGGATTCGATGATCTCAAGTCCGGAAGCCTGCGCCCTAAACGATACCGTAATATCGTTTGCGATAGACGGCCGGGGTGGTCCCCGTCTCGCGGCGGAAAGCGCGATGAAAAGCCACCAGGTCGCCGTAACCGACCCGCCGCCCGATCTCCTTGATCGGCAGCCAGGTTTCACTGAGCAAACGGGTGGCCTCCTTGACTCGGGATTGCAGGCGAAATTCCAACGGGCTTAGCCGGTAATGCTTCCGAAATTGACTGCGAAAATGGCTGGAGGAAACCCCTGCCAGGCCGGCCATTTGCGCGACGGTCAGGCTAAAATTTTCGGCGAACACCTGATCGGATACGGCCCGAAGAAAGGGCGGCGGAGAGTTGGTTTGCCGGCAAAGCGAATATTCCAGCCGGGACAAAATAAGCGTTCCCATGAGCAGGACGGCTTGCTCCTTGAGACGGCTTTTCGCGCTTTTCCACGTCCGGCTAAATTCATGAAGAAGCTCCCGGTCGAACGGAGTGACACAGGCGTTGGCAATCAGAAAGGGGCGCCGGGCTCGATTAAAAACGGAGCTTTTCCGAGGAGACTTGTAGCCCTTGAAATGAAGGACCCACATCACAGCGGTTTCCGATTCGGTCGTGCCGTGAAACTGGTTTCCCGGTGGGACGAGGACCGCACGACCCTCCGTCAAAGCCATGGACGTTTCCCCGAATTGCAGATGAAACGATCCCTTCAGGGAAAAAATAATGTCGTGATGAGGCCATCGAGCCGGCCCCACGGACATTCCCGCCTGGTAAGAACCGACACCGTGGTAAGGAAATTCCATAAGCGAAACGATCAATAAATCAGCGATTCGATCAATATTCGAGTCTTTTCGCGCCACGGCGAAGCTGGAATTATGGCGATAAGGTTATAAATGACTTTCACCGCGTTCCTCAATTTATTCTCAGACGTATAATGGAGCGCGTTTTAATCATTGGAACGGGCAGCATTGGAGAAAGGCATCTGCGTTGCTTTCAAGCCACCGGTCTCGCGGAAGTTTCCGGATGCGAACCGAACGCCGAGACGAGGGAAAGGATTTCCAAAACGTATCGCTGCCCCATGTACGGATCGACCGAACAGGCGTGGAAGAGCGGAGATTTCGATGCGGCCGTGATTTGTACTCCCGCCCAGACGCATATGCCGGTGGCCGCCGAGTGCCTCGAAAGAGGATTGCATCTCCTGATTGAGAAACCCCTGTCGATTTCACTCGATGGCGTGGAGGGAGTCGTTCGCCTGGCGCAGGCAAAGAAGCGCGCGGTGGGAGTGGCCTATGTTCATCGTTTTATTCTGGCCCTGATCCGGACCCGGGAAATCCTTGAGCAGGGAATGATTGGAGAAGTCAGGCAGGTCTCCGTCGAATCGGGGCAGCACTTCCCCACTTTTCGACCCGCGTACCGGACTATCTACTATGCCCGCCACGAGTGCGGCGGCGGCGCCATTCAGGACGCCCTGACGCATCTTTTTCATACCATTTCGTGGCTGGCGAGCCCGTTTCGTTCCGTCTTCGCCTACGCGGGCCACTTCGTGTTGGAGGGAGTGGAAGTGGAAGACACGGTGAGTGTTTCCGGCACGTTGGAAAATGGCGCCCTGGCAAGTTTCTCCTTCAACCAGTTTCAGGCGCCGAACGAAACAGTCCTCTCCTTTCATGGCCCCCGGGGCAGCATCCGGACGGAGTTGCATCTCGGACGCGTGGGAATTTTCCTGCCGGGCGACGCGGCGTGGCGTTGGGAAACCGTGCCGCAGGAGGAACGGGATGCCATGTTCATTCGCCAGGCGAACTCCTTTCTCGATGCCATCCATGGAAAAGCCGCCACGCTGGCCACGCTCAACGACGGACTCGCCATCCTGCACGTCAACCGGGCCGCGTTGGAATCGGCGCGCACCCGCCAGGAGATCCGCCTGTGAAGACGGAGCCGCTGCGCCTGGCGATGCTGGGAATGGTTCCCGGCAATGGTCATCCCTACTCTTGGTCGGCAATTATCAACGGCTATGATCCCGACGAAATGGCGAAATGCCCTTATCCGGTCATTCCCCGTTACCTCGGCGCCCAGTCTCGTGAATCAGTGCGGATTGCGGGCGCGGCCGTCACGCATATCTGGACGGATGATCCGCATGACGCCGAAAAAGTGGCGCGCGCTTCCTCTATTCCATTCATCGCGCGGAGGATGGAAGATGTCATCGGCCAGGTGGACGGCGTGATTATCGCAACCGACGATGGAACCGATCACGTGCGCCGCGCCCGGCCGTTTATCGAAGCGGGGCTGCCGGTATTCATCGACAAGCCTCTCGCCATCACCCGAGATGAACTTGCGCAATTCATCACCTGGAAAAAACAAGGAGCCCGCATCCTCTCCTCCAGCGGCATGCGCTATGCGCCGGAAATCCAGGAGCTGACCGGAAAGCCGTGGCGCTGGCTTACAGCCTTCACCTGCAAGTCGTGGGAAAGTTATGGCATTCACGCCCTGGAGCCGCTTTTACGAATTTTGGGCGCCGGCTTTCAGGAAGTCCGGAGCGAAGCGCGCCCCGGATCGGACATCGTTTATCTAAGCCATCGTTCGGGAGCACAGGCGACCCTCGCCGCGATCGACGACGCCCCGGGAAGCTTCGGCGTGCTTCATGCCTATGGAACCACGGAGCATGCTTCCGTTGTCTTGAAAGATACGTACACCGCTTTCAGGGGCCAGATGCTGGCCGTCGTCCAGTGGATGCAAACCGGTGACGATCCTTATCCCTTCATGGAAACCGTTGAACTTATGGCGGTGATCATCGCCACCATTGAAAGCCGGTCCCTGGGTCGTCGAATTTCAGTGGAACAGATCATCGATGAAATCTCCGCACCTAAATAAAATGAGAAACAGCCGCATCCGAAGTGACTATCAACAAAAGGGACTGGCCACCTGCGTGAAGATTAACCTGGGCGACCCGCGCGTGGTCGAGCTGGCCGGGCTCGCAGGTTTTTCGGCGGCCTGGGTTTGCCAGGAACATGTGCCTGGGGATTGGAGCTCCATCGAACATTTTGTGAGAGCGGGAAAGATCCACGATATGGACCTCATCGTGCGGGTCAGCAAGGGCTCCTACAGCGACTATATCAAAGCGTTCGAGTGCGACGCCGCGGCCATCATGGTGCCGCATGTGACTTCCGGCGCGGAAGCCCGTCATATCGTCGATATGTGCCGGTTTCAGCCCGTTGGTCGGCGGGCTCTGGATGGGGGAAATGTGGACGGCGCGTTTACCCAGCTTCCCCTGAATGATTACCTTGAACGGAGCAATCGCGAAAAACTCATCATCCTGCAGATCGAATCACCCGAGGGAGTCGCGGCAGTCGATGAGATTGCGGCGGTAGAAGGTTATGAGTTCATCCTTTTCGGTCCGGGAGACTATGCTCATCGCATAGGCAAGCCCGGGCTGATCCATGATCCCGAAGTCGAAGACGCTCGTCGAAAAGTTGAAATAGCGGCGAAAAAATATGGGAAGGCCGGATTTGCCGTCGCCGCGCGAGGCAACCCGCGAGAGCTGCGGGAGCGTGGCTACGGCATCCTTAATCTGGGATCGGATGTGGTGTCTCTCGGTCAGGCTTTTCACTCCTATCACAAGGAATTTCAGAACAATGCCGAAACCAGCAAGGCCTATTATGACAATGCCCCATAACCTGCCCACCCGTTTCAGCCTTACCGGACGCGTGATCCTCCTCACCGGCGGCGCGGGTCTCTATGGCCGCGGACTGGCATCGGACCTGGCCGGCACGGGAGCCACTCTCATCGTCGCCTCGCGCGATCTGGCCAAATGTCAGGCCGTCGCTGACGAGGAAAAAAGCCGGGGCGGCGCGGTTTTCGCCGAACAGTATGATCAGGGCTCCGAGGATTCGATCAAGAAGCTTTTGCGGCGTATCCTGGAACGCTTTGGCCGAATCGACGGCCTGGTCAATAATTCCGTGGCCAGGCCCATGGCCGCGTCGGGCTCGATCTTGTCGGGCTGGGAGGAATCGATGCGAATCAACTCCACGGGACTTTTCCTGATGCATCATTATTTCGGCGAACAAATGGCTGCGCAAAAATCGGGCGGCATCGTGAATATCGCTTCCATCCAGGGAATGGTCGGGCCGGATTTGAGTTTGTATGCGGAAACCGATATGCCTGATCCGCCGCCCGATTACTTTTTCCACAAGGGAGGGATGATTAATCTGACCCGCTTTTACGCATCGAGTCTCGGAAGGTCCGGCGTGCGCGTGAATTGTGTGTCCCCCGGGGGGTTCTTCAACGATCAACCCGAATCATTCGTCCAACGCTACGAGAGCCGGACCTTTCTTGGCCGCATGGGGAAGAACGAGGATGTGGGCGGCGCGGTCATCTTCCTGCTGAGCGATGCAGCCGGTTACGTCACCGGGGTCAATCTTCCGGTCGATGGCGGCTACACCGCCAAATAATCCCGAGGGACGCCTGGACGAAGCCTAACCGTCGGCATCGGGCCGGTCGGCTCGATGGAGCCCGCTTTCTATATAGATCCTGAAAAGAGCTTCTCCCGCCCACCCGATGAATTCCATATCCAAACCGGTGATAACGATGGACGTTTGTTCGGGGATTATGCTTCCGTCTCCGGATGCATCCGTCTTCTCGGTCGCCACCTCCCCGAGAATGAGCACATGACGACGACCTCGGGAAAGACCTTCACCGCGGGCTCGCTCATCTACACGCGCGCCGGCCTGATCACCCTCTTCAGCTGGCTCATCTGGGGCGATTTCGTCTTCACCCTGATGGAGCAGATCGTGCCCGGACTGCTGCCGCTCCTCCTGAAATCGAACGGAGCGAGCAACCAGGAAATCTCGGTAATCGTGACCACGCTCGCCATGGTCATGAACGCGGCCCTGAATCCCGTCATCAGCTACAATTCGGACCGCTTCCGCAGCCGCTGGGGCCGCCGCCGACCCTTCATCGTCGTCACCACGCCCTTCGTCGTGTTCTTTCTCGCCGCGATTCCTTTCGCCCCCGACATCCTGCGCTGGACGAATTCCCATGGCTTGCTGGCCAGGCTCCTCGCGATGGGACCGGCGGCGCCGATCATCCTGATCTTTGCGGCGTTGGTCGTCGGCTTCCAGACCTTCAACATGTTCGTCGCCTCGGTTTACGCTTACCTGATACCCGATGTCGTGCCGATCGAACTGATGGGTCGGTTCGTGGCCCTTTTTCGGCTTTTTGGCGCCCTGGCCGGGATCACGTTCAATTACTTCATCTTCGGCCTAGCCGAGGCCCATATGAAAATGATTTTCGGGATGACCGCCTTGGTCTACGGACTTTTCATCCTCCTGATGTGCTGGCGGGTGAAGGAAGGCGAGTATCCGCCGCCGCCGACGGAAGACCATGCCCATTGGTGGAGCGGGATTCAAAATTACGCCCGTGAGTGTTTCGGCCACAGCTATTACTGGTGGGTTTTTCTGGTCTACGCCGCCATCGGCTGGAGCACGCTCAGCACCGTATTTGCGGTCTTCTTTTACCGCGACAACATGGGCATGTCCCTGAACCTGATCGGCAACGTCCAGGCCTGGGGCGGGATCATTTTCATCGTGCTGGCCTATCCGTTCGGGATCTTGGTGGATCGCTGGGGCTGTCACAAGACGCTGATCCTGGGAAGTTTCCTGGGGGCGGGTTCGGCCACGTTGATGCTGTTCCTGGCCGTGGATCAGCGGAGCACGATTGCGTGGATAGTCGTCCGCGCCCTCGCCGCCAGCCTGACTTCCCTCGCGCTGTCGAAATGGGTGGTGGAAGTCTATCCGCGGGCCCGCTTCGGCCAGTTTGGCTCCGCCGGGGCACTCTTTACCTGCTTGGGCGGCATCCTCCTGGGGCCACTGTGCGGTTGGTGGATGGATTGGGAGAAAAATTATCGGTATTTTTTGCTCTGGAACGCTGTCTTTTCTTTTCTCACCGCCATCGCCGCCATGGTTGTCTACCGTAAGTGGAAGGCTCTGGGCGGGCCGCGTAACTATCAGGCGCCTTGAGGCCCTAACAACGCACCCCTGGCGTCTACTCAGCGGAACAAGCTTAAATTGACATTTGAACAAATAGTTATAATGCTAAGCAGCAAGATTCTCTTTTTTTGATCGGATTTCCTTTATGAATTTTGAGCGTTTATTCGGTTTATCTGGAAGGGATATCTGGTTCTTCGGCGGTGCCGGCTATCTGGGCACAAAGGCGGTTTCGCTGGCCGTCTCCGCCGGCGCCACCGTCCTTTGCGTGGATCGCGAAGACAAGGCCCAGCGCTTCGTGGCCGAAAATGAACTGGAAAAGAGCGTTACTCCCCTGACCCTGGATGTCGGGAATATCGCCGCGGTTGAGGAAGAAGTGACGCGGCAACTTCAAGTGCGCGGCACACCGTCCGGCTTGGTCCTGATGACCTATAGTTCCAGCGGAAAGCCGCTGGCCGATCTCTCCCCCGCTGAATTCGATGACATCAATCACGCGGGCCTCACCGGGACCTTTTCGCTGGCGCGGAAAATCGGTTCCGCCATGGCGCAGGAAGGCCGGGGAAGCATCGTCCTCTTTTCCAGCATGTACGGAACGGTCGCGCCCGATCCGAGAATCTACGATTCCCCCCTTTCCCCCAACCCGATCGAATATGGGATGGGTAAAGCGGCCCTTCAACAGATGGCCCGTTACCTGGCCGTTCACTGGGGCAGCGGCGGGGTTCGCTGCAATTCCATCGCGCCCGGCCCCTTCCCCTTTCCTTCCCAGCAGCAGGAGCATCCTTCTTTTATGAAAAAATTGGGTGAAAAAACGCCACTCGGACGCATCGGGCAACCGGAGGAAATGGCGGGCGCGGTTCTTTTCCTTTTATCGGACGCCTCGTCTTATGTGACGGGCCATAATCTGGCGGTCGATGGAGGATGGACGGCCTGGTGACGCTCGTTCGGCACTTTTAATTATCATTGGTTTTTATGTTTAAATATCTCTCCCTAATCGTTCTTGGTTCACTGGTCCTCCCTCGTATCCCGGGCGCCGAGCCCGCCCCTCCGCCGACCGCATTCGACTTTCATTATAGGGGCGACAGTATCGTTTCCCTCCAGAGCGTGGCTCAGCAACTAACCTCCGCCAAAGCGGGGAAGGCCACATCGACTACGGAAGAAGGCGAAGAGCACCTGCAATTGACTGGATCTCCCGGCTCTTTCTCCTTTGCCTGTCCGGTGGAAAAAAACACCGAATACCTGCTGCGGGTAAAGGTGAAATCAAACGACCAGGTTGTTTTCCGGGTCGGCCTGCTTTCCATGTCCTACAATGATCTTGGCCGCTGGCAAACGGTGGCGGCACTCTGCCCGAGCGGCGATTCGGCCACGATGTCTGTCGCGATGACCCTGCGCTCGCTGGGCGCGGGACCCTCCGCCTCGGCGGAGATCAAAGACGTCTCGCTCATTCGTGTTGACCGCCCCACGGTCTCCTCGCGCCAGACGTTTTCCGGCCAGACCGACTTGGTCAAAGACGGCGCGGCCGCGGCCACCATCGTCGTGCCCGCAGGCAAGGAAGCTTACCTCAAGCTGGCCAGCCAGATTTCCGCCGCCGTCAAGGCCCGGACAGGCGTCGACCTTCCCATCCTCACCGACGTCGATGTGACGGAGAAGGATTATCCGATCTTGAAACAGCCGTTTCGCGAGCAAAATCTCATCCTCCTCGGGCGGCTCGGCAACAACCGCGCCTTTTGGACCGCTTACAACCACTTTCTTACCGCCGTCGATGGTTTCTATCCCGGCGGGGACGGCTACGCCGTCCACACGGCCTCGAATGTCTTTCACACCGGCATCAACCACCTGATCATTGGAGGCACCACCGACGAGGGGGTGCGGAGGGGAACGGAAAAGTTCGTTGAGAAAATCAAGACGGCGCCAGCCGTTGCCAAGGGATTGCGGTTGCCCTGGCTGCTCGAGACCGATCTTCAGGGCGACTGCCTGGCATTCTTCAAGCAAGACGATGCCAAGTGGAACGAAAAACCGGAAAACATCTGGCTTCCCAAAGCCGAACCCGGTTATGGCAATGTCACCCGCTGGTACGACAACGCGATGGGCTATTACTGGACGGGCTGGGATTCCTACCGCCAGCGGGAAGAGAAGTACCGGGCGCAAATCATCGACGAGCATTCGGTCACCCATCAATACATCACCGAATTTTTCGTCCGGGCTTATAACATGCTGGATGTCAGCGGCGTCATTCCGCCCGACCAGGTGCAGAAGATCGATCTGCTGCTCACTCAGAATTTTTTCGATTATCTCGCCTTTTCCGAAGTCTCCTGGATGACCGTATTCGCGCCGCCCTACGGCCAGATCGGGCTGGAAAACCGCCATCAAATTGCCCCCTGGATGGGTGATTATAAAATGGCCGAATTTATCACCGACACTCTCACCCCCCAGGGCGGCTTGAAAGATCTGGTCCAATTCCGGCGAGAGGAAAAGGAGCGGACGTTTATCGACTTCGTCAAGCATCGCTCCGGGTCGAGCCTGCCCGGCGGGATCCTTCCCGAATGCGATGAGGAAATTAACGCGAGCTTCTTTCGCTTCGCACTGGAGAAGGATCTTTACTCCGACTTTTTCGGCGGAGGCAATGCCCGCAATGCGCTGGAACTGGAACGAATCGATCCCCTCACTGGGGCGCTCGCCTTTCCCGCCGGGGAGCGCGATTCGAAACTGCTGCTCGGTATCATGGCGAGCCTGACGGGCAACCCGGAATATAAATGGCTCTGGCATCATCTTCCCGAACCGGCCCTTCCGAGAGGCTATTTTCAGGCCCGCTATCTCGGACAAACACGGCGGTACACGCCGGATGCCGGCACCCCGGAATCCGTTCCATCTTGGAACGGCATCCACTTCGCCCCCAACCCGGTCGATAACGATCCGAGGATGCGGGTCACTTCAACCGATTATTATTTTGTTTCCGAGGGCACCGGCTTCCAGCGGGACGACGACTATATCGCTTTCAATGGCGTCTCTTTCACCGCTCCTTCCGGCACGATCGTGCAGCTCAATTCCCGCGGTGCCAACTGGCTGGGAGAGGGTGGCGGCGAAGGCGGCCGCTTCGGCTTAAATTCGGCCAGCGCGATTCGAACCGACCGCGTGGAGAATCCGGAGAAAATCGACGATCTTTCCCGTTGCCTCTGGAGCGCGGAACTTCCCAGCGGCGTGGCCATGCGCTTCCGCCAACTGCTTACCCCCGAGATCGAATGGACCCGCGATTTCGTTCACCTCGATCGCGGTGTTTACGCCTTCCGGGACAGCTTTACCGCCTTGGAGGATGGAACCTATTCGGTGAGCGTCAACTGGCACCCGAGCGGCGCCATTTCCCAGCAGGGAAACCGCCGCACTTTTCTCACCCGAAACGGACAAATGGAAATCGCCTGCTTTGGCGATGATTTCTCCATGAGCGATGCGGCTCCGCGCGAAGGTTCGACCCGCGGAAGCGTGCATAACCAGGCTTTGAAAAAAATGATCAAGGGACAATCGATCATCTCCTACACCGTGCTGCAGACCTCGGCATCCCAGACGCCCCCGCCCAGCCCGGCGAGCCTTTCCGGCGACGACCGGCTCTCCATCGGGTCCACCGTGCTCGACTGGAAACCGGCTGCCTCCGGCCCCTTCGCCACCGATGCCGATCTGCTCATTCAAACCCCCGCGGCCAGCGGTTTTTATCATGCCGGCCGCGTGGCCTTGGGAGATCGCACCGTAGCGGAATTCAACTCGCCCCAAAGCGTGGGCGTCTCGTCGTCGGGAGAGTGGAGTCATCTGCCGGAGGGAAAGGCGCTGGCCTCGGACGAAGGCCGGAATGTTTTCCAGGCTTCCGCTACTTCGTTGGCGCAAGTCCCGGCCCCGGCTGCCGCCCCGGCGGCGGCCAAGGATGACAGCCTCCAGATTACTCCTCAGGACATGCGCAAAAACTGGAAACAGGCTTGGCAGTACGATTGGTTCCTGCGGCCGTCGAAAGTGACCGATGCGAAAATCGAAAACGACGCGGTCGACTTTGGAAAGGTAATCGATCTCTCAGAAATCCGCGTGAGACAAAGCCAGCCTCGTGTTTTCGTGCCGACCCATTTGCCCGCGGGCCTTGAATTGGCCACGAATGCCAACGGGCCCTGGACACCGGCCGAAGGCAAACGAGTGTGGAGACCCTCCATCCGAACGGCAAATTATGGCGAGGCGCATCCGGTCAAGGAAGCGGACGAGACGCTCCAACTTTCCTCCGTGCCGGCCCGCTACGTCCGGCCTGGCTCGCCGCTTCTGACCTTCTTTACCGATTCGAGTAAAGAGGCCCGGCATCCGCTGCGGGTCGAAACGGGGGATTTCCTGAAGAATGGCTCCATGCAGACGCTGGTGGTAAGCGACGTCTTTCCGCAATATCCGCGCTCGATCCGGGATGACGATATTTCGACGGCGCTTCTCGATGACAAGGGCCACGCGATTTTCCAGCTTGATTTCGCCGGTCCGGTGCAGAGCGTTCGCCTGCTCGATTGGCACGCAAAGGAAACCAAGAGCCTCTTCGTTCTCTACGCCAATGGCACGCTCGAGATCTACAACTTGGCCGGGAAGCTTGAAGGGTCGGCCGACCTCTATCAGATGCACCAGGAATTTCAAAAAAAATATGGCCGAGACAACACCCGACAACCGGCCGGGGGATTTGTCATGCCCTTTTCTGTCGGGCTGTGGAGACCCAACGCGTCCGGGGATAGCGAGATCGTGGTGGGCCGCTATGGCAGCTTCACCTTCCTTAATCCCGATCTGACTTGGAAAGGCCTGCTCAACGCCGTCGGTTATACCACTCCCGGCATCCTGGCGGACGGAGTCGATTTCAGTGGCACCGGCATGCCGGAACAGGTCGTGGCCGAACGCGTGCGCATCTGGCAAATCGGTGGCAGCGGCGAACCGACGGTGCGCCAGCCGGATGGAGCCCAGTTCTGGCCCCAGATCTATGATCTCGCCAAGGTCATTCCGGAAGATTACACCGCAAACGCCCCGCTGGGCGGCAACCCGACCATCCGCTTCGAACTGCTGCCGGGGCTTACCGCAAAACCGCGCTACGTTCTTTTGGCGCGCGGAACCGGCGTCTCCATTTACGACGCGAAGGAGAAGGCGATGCTTTATAGCTGGAACGGCCAGGCGCCCGTCACCGGGGTGGGCATCGTGGCCGAGCGGGAAGGAAAATTGGAATTATTGGTTTCGACCCAGGACAGGTTGCTGTGGCACTTCGACTGGTCCAACGGGATCGACCAAAGCCCCTCTCTCACGGCGGGATTGTTCACCGACCTGATTACGAATATCCAGGAAAGCGCCGCCGAGCCGCGTTCTCTCATCCTCTCCGGCACGAAGGGAATTTACCTCCGCTCCCCGGAGGGAAGTTATGAACAGGTCGCCGACGGCTCCTTCCGATCGGCCGCTTCCCTCGCCGTCACGGGCGGGCGAGTGGAGAAAATTGCCACGGCGAATCAGCAGGGGCAGGTGCTTTCGTTGGAAAGGCAGCCTTAGCGCATTTTCCAGTGAGCCTGTCGCTCTTTTTTCAGTCATCCCGAGCTTGTCGAAGGATCAGTTCCGCCTCGGTAAAAAGCGCCCGAACTGATCCTTCGACAAGCTCAGGATGACTGACTTTCGGTGCGCCTATTCAACTGAAGCCGCTTTAGCATTCGGGCCCGTAAACGGGGCGGTCTTGTCCCTCTCGTCACCAAGGAAAAACATGGATGACGTCCATGGATTATGCCAACTGGGCCAATCGATCCGCCGTGATCTCCCCATGCATCGTCTCTCCCCGCGCGAACTCCAGAATTTGCTCGATGGCGCTGCGACCCATGCGCTGGGTTCCATTCGTCAAGGCACCCGCGATATGCGGCGTCAAAATCACATTCCCAAGCGAACGGAACGGATGATGAGCCGGGGGTGGCTCGGGACTTGTGACATCGAGAATCGCCCAGATACGGCCCGTGACTAGTTCCGCCGTCAGGGCTTCTTCATCGACGATCATTCCCCGGGCGGTGTTGATAAAAATAGCTCCGTCCTTCATGGCCCGGAAATGCCTGGCCCCCAGCATCCCGCGGGTCGATTCCAAGGCGGGGGCGTGCAGGGTGACCACGTCGCTCTGCGCCACCAGCTCATCGAGATCGACGCATTCGATTCCCAGCGAGGCCGCCTCCTCGTAGTCGAGATGTGGATCGGCCACGAGCACCCGCGCCTCGAAGGATTTCAATAAACGGATGAGATGCCGCCCCACCCGGCTTGCGCCAATGATTCCGATGGTGACGTCGAAAAGTTCCCGGGGATGAAACCCGGGAAGAGAAAGAAATTCGCGCTGCCATCCGCCGCTCCGCGTCACCTCCACGCATGGGAAGAAGCCTTTCAATCCACAGATAATCATGCCCAGCGTGGTTTCCGCGACGCCGACACCGAGCGCGTCGCTGCAGGAGGCGAGCCGGATGCCGCGCTGCCAGATGGAGCCGGGAATGAAAGGCTTGACCGACCCCGCCGCATGCACAATCGCACGCAAACCCGGCGCGGCGTCGAGCATCGCATCCGTGATCGGAGGGGAATCCCAGCCGGTCAACGCCAGGTCAAGTGAAGCCGCATTCTCTCTCCATGTCCGGGCCAGGATCCCGGGGTCGTCGCTCGGCGTGAGAATAATTTCATGGCCGTGCGACCGGAGGCGCTCCAGGTCCCGTGGCGCGAAGCATTGCGTGAACATCCGCCCCGGCTGGTGGGCAATGATCCGGAGGGAATGATTCGTTTTCACGGCGCCGTTTCCCCGAATGTCGAGGTGATGGGCGGCTTCCCGAGAGGGAATGGAAGGAGGGCGGAGTGACATGGGCTTACCAAAGAGGAAAAAAGGACCTGTATCAAGTTATAACCTTATGTCAAATATTGGATACCGAGTCAAATATCGAAAAGCTTTTTCCTTTTAGTTTTCTCTTGACCCCTGATTAGCGTTGTAACTATGTTTCTATCCCGGAGAAAAAAACAATGAAACACATTTCGTATCTTGCCTTCCTTCCGGTCATCCTTGCGGCCTACCCCTTCGCCCCCGCGGCGGCTCAGGACCTAACTTACACAGAGGGAAATCCGGTCGATTTTGCAGCGAGTGGCACCGCATTCGTCACTAATACGACAGCGCAGTGGGCTAGCTTCACGGCCCCCGAAACGATGAACGCGACCGGCATCAACCTTGATCTTGCTGCCGATGCCAGTGCGGATAGCTCTTTTACAATCGGGCTCGAGCTTGCCAATGCCAACAATAATGGCCCAAGCGGAACTTTTATTGATTCCGCCACATTTACTGGCACCACGACGACGGCGGGCTTTGCCGATGTAACCCTCCCCGTGGACCAACAATTGACGGCGGGTACGGTTTATTATGTCGTGGTGGAAGCACCCTCCACACCTACCAACAGCACCGCTCTCGCCCTTCGTGAGGCCACGTCATTCACGCCGGGTTCTGTGCAGCCCTACGGGTATAATGACAGTAGTTTTGCACGGGGCGGTTTGACCCTGTCCAGCGGCACGTCGACAACGCCGTCGACATTGTCGATGATTTCTTATGTTGTCACGACAGACGGCGCTTATAATCTGGGAAATCCGATCACGAGCACCACCGTCAATCCCGCGGGTGCTGCGTCCAACCCTGCAGAGCATTTCATTTTCGAACAACCGTCCACGGGTAACGCGATTACTTCCGCCACGGTTACCCTCGCGGTTACCAACAGTACCGGAACTCTCGCTCCGGTGACTGTCACCCTGCTGGACAATAATAACAATATTATCGCCCAATCTTCCATTCCGCTTAGCTCCTTAATTGTCGGCACCAATAGTTACACCGTCAATTTTGACAATGTCGTCCTGACGCAGGGCGCGGGTTATAACCTTACAATTAATTCTTCGGGCAGCACCTCGGGCAACGTCAAATGGCTTGCCGACATGACCGATACGGGCGCGGCGGAGGAAGCTGCAACCTACCAGGGCACGCAAGGTTATGCGTTTACCTATAACTCTTCGCTTAACACGCCCGGAACTGCCGTGGATAACGAGGATTATATCTTCACATATACGACGGCAGCCGTACCCGAGCCGAGCACCGTCATGCTGGGTACCCTCGGCTTGGGCCTTCTGGCCGTCATGGCGTTTCGTAGGCAGAAGCTGCAGGCTTGAATTCATTCCGAGCAGGTTTCCT
>JAMFSY010000096.1 GCA_026225555.1 Methylacidiphilales bacterium | reverse complement strand
GAGGTCTTTCACGCCCAGTATCCCGGTCGCAGCGGCGAGGGGGCCTTCTACGAAATCGCGCAATGGGACGGCGGCATGGCGCGGGTCAAGGCGCTGAAGATTAGCCATCTTCCCCCGCGCACGATTGAGGTTTCCTATCAGGAACTCTTGGCGCGTGCGCGGGGCACCGGTGGGCTGACGCCCTCCGTTCGGCCCTCGACGGGCAAGCTCTTCATGGTCTCGAGCGAGATGCCGCTCGACCTGCCGGCGCCGATGCCCGAGTCGATGCGGGAAGCGCCCCCGCTCGAGGTGGATATCATTCCCGAGCGACCGCCGCAGGAATTCATTGGACCGCACGACGTGGCGCCGGAAGGCGAGACGCCGTTGCCCATTCTTAATGCGCATTGGAAGGTGAGCCTGATGGGCCAACTGGTCGAGGGCTCCCAAGTTTCGGAGCCGGATCGTTGCGCGTTCATCACTTATTTTTTCTATCGCAAGCTTGCTGACATTGCCGTCGCGCTCGAGGTCGATTATTTCAACGAGATGACGATCTGGGGCCCGCATCTTCAACAGGTGTTGGTGGCCGATAATCTGGGCATCCGCCATGCCGTTTTCGAGACGCCCCGCACGTCTGAAAGCGATCGCGATCAATATGTGAACTGGTGCCATGAACAGAGCCTTTGAGCATATCTCGATGATCCAGGGGATGATCGCCGCGGCCTTCGTGTCCGAGGAGGGAAAGCTTGTCGGCTGGTGCGCCAACAGTGCCATCTCGCCGGAAAATCTCCGTTTCATCGGCGAGAACTGTCGGGTGATGCTCTCGGCGAACCGGGCCGAGCAGCGAGCGGCGAATCTCGGCGCGGTCGCCTTCGGCAATCGGACGCTGGTCTTCCGCGAGGGTGGCGGAGGTCTTTTTTTGGCTTATCTTGATTCGCCCACCAATGAGGCGGTGCTCTCCTGGCTTTTCGAGCAGGTGGAACCGATGTTGGCGGAAGAGGGCATCGAGTTTACGTGATGAAACGCGTGCTGGTTTACTACTCAGGCCGGGTTCAGGGGGTCGGTTTTCGCGCCACGGTGCGGCAAGTCGCCTGCGGATATGACGTGACCGGGATGGTGCGCAATCTTCCCGATGGCCGCGTTGAACTGATCGCGGAAGGCGCGAAGAAGGAGCTGGAGGCTTTTCTCCTGGGGATCGATGAGAGCGGGCTCTCCGGCCTTATCGCGAAAAAGCAGGAGGATTGGAAGGGCAAGCCAACCGGCCTGCGCGGCTTTGCGATTCTTTAAGGGTAGGGACTCTCGTCCGTGGAATTCGACGGACGGCAGGGACTGCCGTCCCTACCTTATGGGACGAAGGGCGCGGTGAACTGCATATAAAAGTAGAGCACCGGCGCGGTGAAAAGAATGCTGTCGATCAAGTCCAGCGCGCCGCCGATCCCGGGAATCGTCCGGCCCGAATCCTTGATCGAGGCATCGCGCTTGATCGCCGATTCGGCGAGATCGCCGACGACACTGACCAGCGGCAGGAGCAGGCCGAGAATGATGCTCGAAGTCAGCGAGAGCGCCTGAAGCCGTGAACCCATCCAATGCACCATGGCCACGCTGATGACCAGCGACGTGAGGATCGCACCCGCGAAACCCTCCCACGTTTTGCCGGGGCTGATCCGCGGAATCATCTTGTGCTTGCCGATGAGCGAGCCGATCACATACGCGCCCACATCGGAGAATTTCGTGACCGCAAGCAGGTAGATCAGGAGAAAGCGATTCAGCGCCGGGCTGCCGGGCATGAAGGCAATCAGCGCGACAAAGTTGAACAGGAACGGCGCGTAAACCAAGCCGAGCAACGTGAGCGCGGCGGTCGTGATCGGCGCGCGGTGCACCTCCTGACGGATGACCAGCCGGATCAACGCGCCCAGCACGGCGAAGACGAGGACGAGTTCCTCGCCCATATGCACGAACGCGGCATGGCTGGGATTCTTGATCAGAAAATACCACGTGGTGATGAACACCAGCACGCCGCAGAAAAGGCCGCTTTGCTTGAAGACCTTGTGCCCCTTCTCCTCCTGCGCGAGATAGAATTCCCACTGCCCAGCCAGCCCGAAGAGTGCGATGAGCACCAGCGTGACGATCTGCCAGCCCGAGTAAACCGAGAAGATGGCCAGCATCCAGAGAGCGATCCACGACACCAGCCGCTTGAGAAAAGTGCGCGGGTTAAGGCGGGGCGAAGACGCGGCTTTTTCCGCGTGGAGGGCGGAAAATGTGCCGGAGGATGTCGAGCTGTCGGAGGGCACGCTCCGCACACGATGTGCGTCCCATGACGTTTTGTCGAGGGATCAGTTGCGGGTTTTGATGGTATATGGTGAAGGCTTTAGAACTTAAAAGTTAAATCAAGTAATCGCAACTTTCAGTAGCTTTTGGGTGAGAATTCGCTATGAATACTACGTCCCCATCTTCACGGCCATGCCTTGTGCGGTAACAGCATTCAACGTGAAAATTGCCTCTCCTGGAGAGACGGCGATGGAGATAGTCATTGCCCGGGAGGTCATTTACGGCTGGAACGCCCGGCACGCCTGGGAGCAGAAAAAGGCGCTTCTTCCCACCGATGTCGAATCGTCCTCATCGTCCGATCTCCCAGCCGATTCCACCAGCGACCTTTTGGTCGCTTTTTTTT
>JAMFSY010000010.1 GCA_026225555.1 Methylacidiphilales bacterium | reverse complement strand
TCCCGTTGGGACTATTCCCCCTGGTTCTCCAGTTGAGGTCTCAATACCGCCGGACGCTGGCGCGATACGACTCCAGGTTCCATTCCGGACAGCTGCACTTATTTCGGGCCGGTGGTCGCCACGGCTTTCTTGTAGGCAGCGGGACTTTACCCATCAACCGCTGGAAAACGCGGTGAAACTGCGCATAGCTCCCGAACCCGGCCAATAACGCCGCTTCGATCAAGGAGTAGCGCGCGCCCGTGCGATAAAGGCCGAAGAATCGTTTCAGGCATTCCTGCTGCTGGAATCCCGTGAGATTGATGCCGATCTGTTGCTTAAAAAGACGGCTCAGGCGGCCCGGACTCAATCCCGCCTCCCTCGCCAGCACGTCGAGAGGGACGTGTCCGTCCGCGATGGAAAGAAGCCGGACAGACTTGGCCACGGCGGCGTGGACGTCGGTGCGCGAAATCGATTCACGGGAGAATAGGTAGGCCTGCCACGAGCGGACAAGCGCATACTCCAGGGCTGCCTGCGCGAAGCCCGGATCGCGGTGGGGGTCGACGGCGTCGTGATAAATCTGATGCAGGATCTCCAGCTGACGAAAATCCACCTGGCGGCTGAAAATATCGCCAGGGGCGCGGGAGCGAAGAACACGACGCGATGCCGGCCCCGTCAGCTGCCGAACCAGTTTCTGTTTAAAGATCAACACCCACATCGAAAAATCGTGCGACCAGTCGAAGAGTACATGTTCCTGGCGTGGAAATATCCAGAGCATCGAGGCGGCCGTGATGGAAACCCGCCGTTGCTCAAAGATGTAGTTCGCCTTGCCACTGACGACCAGGTTGAGCTCGAGTTCATCGTGATGATGCGGCGCGATGCGTTGCAAGCCACGCCCGACCAGCCATGCCCTTCCCTGGGCGCCTGAGGGGAGATCGACGTTGGCTTTCATGACGACAAAAAATGATAAGAAGAGAATAGGCGGATGAGAAGCCAGGATTGGCGGGATAAGGTACGTTTTTCATAAATCCTCCTATATGAGCACTCTTACTGACTCCCCCTCCTTGATCACCGAACAGCAAAAACAACAATTCCGAGAGGAAGGTTATTTTGTTCTTGAGCGTTGTGTTCCGGACGAACATCTCGAATTGCTTCGAGCGAATTGTCAGGGCTTCATCGATGCGGCGGATAAGGAAATGACCGCGCAGGGCGTGGACCGTCTCGGTCTCAACGCCAAGGGAAAGCGTTATTTCAATGCGCACTGCTATCAAAAGTCGCCAATCATGGGTAAATTCCTCTTTAGCGATTTGATGGCGGACATTTGCCGCGCGACCATTGGCTCCGAGGCCAACCTCTTTTGGGACCAGTACGTGGTAAAGGGTCCGGACAAGGACAGCGCTTTTTCCTGGCATCAGGATTCGGGCTACGTGCATATCGACTGCCCCATGTATGTCACGTGCTGGGTGACGCTGGACGATGTGACGCTGGAAAATGGCACGGTCTACCTGCTGCCCTATTCGCACGTCGGGATTCGTTCCGTGGTCAATCACATCCCCGATCCCCGAACGAACGACATGGTTGGCTACTTCGGACGGGAGCCGGGAGTGGCGGTTACCGTGCCGGCGGGAAGCATCGCCGTCTTCTCCAGTTACGTTTTTCACCGCAGCGGTCCGAACCTGACCAATAAGCTGCGGCGTGTTTATCTTCCCCAGTACGCCGCAACGGTGATCCGCGATGCCAAGGGAAATCAAAAGGGCCAGGCGGAGCCATTCCTGCGTAATGGTGAAAGAGTGGCCGCGCTGACGACGTGAGTCCTCAGGCTCGCGCCCGCGCGAGCAGGCGACACAGCGGCGAGTCGAAAATAAACTCGCCGTCATCCTGGCGAAAAAAGGCGCGCCGAAGTGCTGGCAGCTTCTTACTTCACCAACGAACCAGTTACACCGGCTTGAGAAGCCATTACGTTGCTTTTTACAAGGGGTTCGAATGGTAAAGAGGCAGGAACCCAATCTTCCCATCTCTGGCTTGGGTCTGCTGCCTTGGCCGATAGCTCGTAAGCCGTTTGATGACAATCATTTATCCGCTATTTCTGCGGAGTGTGCTGAGTGTCCCCAATCACCCGAACCAATAGGCGCCCTTTAGAGGTAGAAAGAGGCAAATTACCCCTTACCGTTGGGACCACCCTTCTCTCTCTCTCCTGGAGATGGAAAGCAGGCTGAATATTATACTTTCGAAGCGCGAGGGATCTTCACTTCTCAAAGGTCAGGAGATCTTTGACAGGCCCCTTGCTCCTTGATTGTTGATGAGGTGTCCGGTAAGCTTGCTCACTTATTTGCGATTCTAACCATTGCTGCCCTTTCATGACCCACAGGTTTTCTTGTATCTCCTCTCCAGGAAGTTTTTCCACTCTAACGAATCGCCGGCATTTCGGAGTCCTGGTTTCCGCAACTTCCCTCTTTTCGACCATCGGCCGGCTGCTGCTGATCCTGGTGGCGCTGACTTTCGGATTTTCCGGCCTGCGTGCGGACGATTATACGTCGCATAAGTCGAGGCAGAGTTATTCGAGCAAGGGACCGGTCCTTCGCCAGTATGATTTGCAGGACCGCATCCGTTACCAGCTTTGGGATTACACCTGGAATCCAGAGATGGACCAGCCGATTTCAAAGATCGTGGTGAATATCGGCAAGCAGCGCGTTTACGTCTATCAGGATGGTCATCTCGCCGGGGAGAGCCCCACCACGACGGGCAAGAAAGGCTACGATACGCCCACGGGCCACTACTCGATTTTGGTAAAGGACATCGACCATAAGTCGAATCTTTACGGTGTCTTCTTGGATGCCCAGGGCAACGTGATCGACGGCAACGCGAAGGCCGGTCAGGCCCCGCCACAGGGTGCCGTTTATGATTCCGCGGACATGCCTTACTACATGCGCCTGCGGGACGATGGCGTCGGTCTGCACGCCGGTTATATTCCCGGCACCGGGCCGGCCTCCCACGGCTGCATCCGTCTTCCGCATGCCTTTGCGGAATTGCTTTTCTCGAATGTCTCGGAAGGCACGCCGGTCGACGTCGTCCCTTGAGTGGACACGGCGGGACGTCTGGTTTAGAGTGCTTTTTCGCCGTCAAAGCGGCACGATTGCAGGATTGATCCATGGAAACTATCACCGGCCCCACGTCTGATCCTGTCGCGCAGGAACCGTTGCCCCTGAACGCCCGCAAGCCCGCCTGGCTGCGCGCAAAGATTCCCGGCGGCCCGGTCTATCAGCAGACCAGCGCGATCGTCCGCGAGCACAAGCTCCATACCGTTTGCGAAAGCGCGCAGTGCCCCAACCTCGGCGAATGCTGGTCGCGCAAGACGGCGACCATCATGATTCTCGGCAACATCTGCACGCGGAGCTGTGGCTTCTGTGCGGTGCAGACGGGACGTCCGACGGAGCTCGACCGCGATGAACCGCGCCGGGTGGCGGAGGCGATCCGGCTCATGGGGCTGCGACACGCGGTGATCACGTCCGTCGCGCGCGATGAATTGACTGACGGCGGCGCGGGCATCTGGGCCGAAACCATCCGGGCCGTGCGCGAGCAGAATCCGCACACCGCGATCGAAGTGCTCATTCCCGATTTCAAGGGCCGCTGGCAGGACCTGGAGACCGTTCTCGCCGCCAAGCCCGATATCCTCAATCACAATGTCGAGACCGTCCCGCGGCTGCACAAGCAGGTGCGTCCGCAGGCGAAATATGCCCGCTCCCTGGAGATGTTGCGCCGGGCGAAAGAGGCCGGTTTCGTCACCAAGTCAGGGCTCATGCTCGGGATTGGGGAAAGAGACGACGAGATCGAGGCGACCCTGCGCGATATGGCGGCCGACCGGCTCGATATTCTGACCATTGGCCAATATCTGCGGCCCTCCTCGCAGCATCTGCCGATGTACCGCTGGGTCCCGCCGGAAGACTTTGCGCGCTGGAAACAGTTCGCCCTGGGCATCGGTTTTCGCGTGGTGGAATCGGGCGCACTGGTGCGCAGTTCCTACCATGCCGATGAGCAGTCCGACGCTCTCGTTCCGGGCTCCCGTCCGGCCATTTTGGCGTGAGGTTTTCCCGGCAACTTCGGCTTGGGCTGGCGTTCCTCGCGCTACTGGCTCCGGCGCTTCCTGGCCGTGCCGATGCCGCCATCCACACGGATGTTCTGGTCTTCGTCCCGGCCTATGAGGGCTCGCAGCTTTTCGATCCGACCTTGAGGGACAAGGGCGATGACCCGCCCTGCGTCTGGGGCAGCTTCGACGCCATGACCGATTCAACGCTCTACTTCGCGTTGCGCATGCCGAATCCGCTCACGGCCAAGCCGATGCTCTCGGCGGGGCCGATCGACGTCTACGAGGATTTCATTTCCGGCCTTACCGACGACCACGACGAGGTGCCTCACTTTCACGGCTATACTCAGGGCGCCGATTTCTTCATTTTCGCCTACGACTGGCGGCAGGAGATTGCGACCGTCACGGCACCGCTTTTCGAGCAAGCGTTGGAAAAATACGCCCGGGTTCACGAGGCGAAAACCGGCATCCCCGCGGCCAGTACCCGCTTCGTCATCGTGACTCACAGCATGGGTGGGCTCGTTGCGCGGACTTTCCTCAGTGAGAATCCCGATTGGGCGGATCGCATCTCCGCTCTTTATCTCGTGGGTTGTCCCAATCTCGGCTCGGTGAAGACGATCAAGACCCTCGTGACTGGTCCCGGAGGCCTGAAGCAAAACGCGCTGAATTTTCCCGCGTCGTTACTGAATCTCTTGCCCAACGACGTCAATTCCGAGATCACCAAACTGGTCGCCATCACGCGGCCCAGTCTTTATGAATTGTTGCCCGTGCAGGACCCGCGGTGGGAATGCGTCGCCGCCGATGGCAGCCGGACGCGCATTGCCGCGCCGGACCTGTTGAGCGTCAGTCCCTGGCTGCCTTACTGGCCGAGTGCGGAGATGGAACGGCGGCTCTTCCTGAACGACTGGCTGAAAAAGCGGCAGGCCGAAGGGCGCAAGAAGATCAATCCGCCGGACTGGGAATTTTGCCAGAACGCCGATCACCCCCAGTTGCAATACATGCTGGCGCAGACCCGCGAGTGGCGTCTGAAAATGGGTAGCCTGAGTTATACCAATACCCTGATGACCCGCGCGGGCGAGGACTCGCGGTTGAAGATCGTCCTGGGTATTGGGCTGAAAACACCGACCGGCCTGATCACGGAAGGCGCGCATGATTTCTGCACCGCCCGTTTTACCTACGCGCCCGATAACGACGGCGACGAGACCGTGACCAGCGAGAGCGTCCTCGATGACCTGCATCCCGCGCCTGACCACCTGAAGGCGCTCGAGAAGGTGAGCCACGGGAAACTCATGACCGACCCGAAGTTTCTCGCTTATTTTTATCAGGAGCTCTCCCACGAATTGCTCGTGCGTCATCCGGAGACGGCCGCCGCGCCGCCCGGTCGTCTGGCCCCTGGCAGTTCGGTGCCTTAGGGGCTTGCTGAAAGAGGCTCTCTCAAAATTTCAGTCATCCTGAGCTTGTCGAAGGATCGGTTCAGTTGCCTTTACTGAGGTGAAACTGATCCTGCCACACATGTGTGCGACAAGCTCAGGATGACTTGCCTTTTTCGGCGAGCTCTTAAGGGCCCCGCTCAGGCGGGCCACCTGACCTCGTCCTCAGGCTTGCGGGGTTGCGGCATTGGCCGTTACTCTGGAGAGGTATGTCCGTTCCTGCTTATCCACGACTGGCCGGCACCCTGGTGCCGGTATTTGCGCTACGCCACGAAAAAGATTTGGGAATCGGCGATACGCAGGCCGTGCGCGACGCCATCGCTTTTTCCGCCGAACACAAGCTGGGGCTGCTCCAGCTTCTGCCAGTGAACGAGACGGGTGATGATCATAGTCCCTACAACGCGATCAGTTCGGTAGCGCTCGATCCGGTTTACCTGAGCATGACGCCGGAGGAAGTGCCCGGCCTGCTGGCGGAGACGCTCAAGGAGATGGTACCCGATTCACTCCGCGCGGAATTGCAAAAGGGCGCGGTGCAATACCGGAAGGTGAAGCAGTTGAAGCTCGAGATTCTGTCCCATGCCTATATCGAATTTGAGGCGGTTGACCTCGAGGAGGGCACCGACCTGGCCTATGAATTCCAGGCTTTCGTCGAAGGCAACATGGGCTGGCTGCCGGGCTACACGCTCTTCCGCACGCTGCTCAATGAGTACAATAATAATCCGCTTTGGCATCAATGGATCCCCGAGCACCAGACGCTGATCGGCGCTGAGACATGGCTGACCACCTCGGAAGAGCGCGATGAACTGGTGCGCTACCGGCAATTCACTGCCTACGTGCAGTGGATCGCGTGGCGGCAATGGCTCGAGGTACGGGCCTTTGCCGACAAGAACAACGTACGTCTCGTGGGCGATATTCCTTTCGGGGTCAGCCGCTACGGGGCGGATGTCTGGTCGGAACGCGAGCTGTTCGATCTGACCTGGTCCGGCGGCGCGCCACCGGAGCCGTTCTTCAGCGCCGGAGAATTCCTGAAGCGGTGGGGCCAGAACTGGGGCATCCCGCTTTATGACTGGGCCGCCCATCGCGCGCAGGATTTTGCCTGGTGGAAGCAGCGCGTCACCACGACTAGCCAGATTTTCCATGCCTTCCGGGTCGATCACGTGCTCGGCTTTTTCCGCATCTACAGCTTTCCGTGGCTGCCGCAACAGAATGACGAGTATGTAAATCTCAGCCTTGAGGAGGCGAAGGAGAAGGCCTCGGGCCGCGAACCCCACTTCATTCCTCGGGCCGACGAACCGGAAGAAAACGCGAAGTTGAATTGTGCGGAGGGCGAAGCCCTGCTGCGCATGATTCAGGAAGCGGCCGGCAAGACCATCGTCGTCGCCGAGGACTTGGGTATGGTGCCGAAATACGTCCCCGCGCTGTTGCAGAAGCTCAATATTCCGGGCTTTGCCATTCCGCAATTTTTTGTCGATCCCGAGACGCGCCAACTTATTCCCAAGGGTCTCATGCCTGAGGTCAGTGTGGCTACCTGGGGCACGCACGACCACGCGCCGCTGGTGCACTGGTACAACGATTTGACCCGCCGCTGGAAGGGGCCGGACGGCCACGAGCCGTGGCTCGAGTTGCAGCGTTTGATGCACTTTCTCGGCCTGAACGAGAACGAGCCGCCGGAGACGCTGACACCGGATCTCCATCATGCCTTCATGCGTTCTCTGCTCGAGGCGAAATCGTGCTGGACGATCCTCGTCATCAGCGACGTGCTCGCCGTCGATGTGCGGTTCAATCAGCCGGGAACGGCCAGCAACGACAACTGGAGCCAGCGGCTCGAGAAGCCGCTTAGCGCATACAACGATGATCCCGCGATGGGCCCGAAGTTCCACTTCCTGCGCGACACGATCGTGCAGACCGAGCGCGAGCCGAAGTAGCTGGAGCAATTCGAGCTAAATAGTCGCATTAAAATCCCTGTCATCCTGAGCTTGTCGAAGGATCAGCCTCCAGCCGTGCGCGAATTGAGCGGGAGAGCACAGTGAAAGTCAATGGAGGCTGATCCTTCGACAAGCTCAGGATGACGGCAACTTCGACCCGAGCATCTCATTGGAAATGCTCTAGACTTCGTTCTGGATGATTTGCTCGAGCGTCTGACGGCGGCGAATGAGGACGGCTTCCCCGTTCTCGCGCAGCATGACTTCAGGCGCTTCGGGGAAGGAGTTGTAATTCTTCGCCGATAGGGCGGAGCAATAAGCACCGGCGCCCTCGACCACGCAAAGGTCACCAACCTGAGCCTGTGGAAGTTCCCGCTCGGCGAGCTCGCCGGAATCTCCCGGGGCTGGCGTCAGAAGATCGCCGCTCTCGCAACAATGGCCGACTACGATGTAAGGAACGGTCTGGGCCGTTTCCTTTTGGGGAAGAACGACGAGGGGATGCTGCGCGGCATAGAGCGCCGGGCGCAGAATCTCCGTCATGCCGGAATCGAGCTTGAGAAAGTGATGTCCCTCGTGCCCCGTCGAGACGATGTCCTGAATGGTCGTGAGGAGAGAGCAGGAATTGGCCAGCAGGAAAGTACCCGGCTCGATTTCAAGTCGGATCGGGCGGCCTGTCTCCTTTTGCAGGTCCAGGAATTTCTGAAGAATGGGCTCTCCGATTTTCTGCAAGTCGGTGGTCTTCTCGTCCGCCATGCGTCCCACTTTATAACCGCCGCCGAGGTTCAGCGTGGTGACGTCGGTGAATTGCCGCACCATGTTCAGCGAGAGGTCAGCGGTCTTTTGCCAGACGGCGGGATCACTGCCGGACCCGATGTGGGTATGGATGCGAATGACGCGGAGCTTGAAGCGCGCGACGATCTCGCGCACGGCGGGGATGCTTTCGTGCCAGATGCCGAAGGAAGATCCCGGGCCGCCGACATTCGTCTTGGAAGTTCCGCCCGAGCCGAGGCCGGGATTAAAGCGGACGCCCAACTGCCCGCCAGGGAAGAGTTCCCCGAAGGTCTCCAACTGGGAAAGGGAGCAGGCATTGAAGCGAATGCCGCTTTTATGCAGGCGGGCGAAGTCCTCTCTCGAAGGCATTTCCTGGGTGCTAAGTGAAATCTTGGCCGGATCGATGCCTGCCTTCACCGCGCGATCACATTCCCACCCCGAGGAGGCGTCGAAGTGCAGGCCGCACGCGTCAAAAATCCGCAGAATGGCCGCGTTCGGGCTCGCCTTCATCGCATAGCGGACCGTCAGTCCAAAGGAATTGGGAAAAGCGAGCGCCTTGGCGGCCTGGGCCTTGAGCGTCCGTTCGTCATAGATGTACGCGGGTGTGCCGAAATCCTGACGCAGGCGTTCGGCGAGGGAGGGGGTGAGAAATTTTAGCTTTTCCATAAAAGATGAAACGGTCAGGCAAGACGGTGAAAAACAGGTCGGGGCATGGCGATATAAGCCGCCGATCCTAGCGCCAAGAACGGCCTTTCTGAAAGTCTTTCCAACCGGCCACGACTCAGATTTTTCGCGCCGTCAGGGTCTTCTTCCACCGCACCAGCTGCAGCTTCACGAGTTTCGGATTGGGCGAGCCGTGGGTGGGGCGGGCGTCGAGGCCGCGCTCGAGGGAGAAGACTTCAAGGGCGCTGGCGTCGAAGGTGGGGCTGATCTTTTTCCATTCGCGCAAGGTAAGCTTGGTGATAGGCACGCGGCGCTGCTCGGCGAGGGCGACGGCTTCGCCGACGAGATGGTGGGCCTGGCGGAACGGGATGCCCTTGCGCACGAGCCAGTCGGCGAGATCGGTGGCGAGAAGGAGTGGGTCGGAGGAAGCGCGGCGGCACGAATCCTGATCGACTTCGATATGGCCGAGCATTTCCGCAAGGATGAGAAGGGTGGGCTGCACCGTTTCCGCCGTGTCGAAAAGACGCTCCTTGTCCTCCTGAAGATCGCGATTGTAGGTCATCGGCAAGCCTTTGAGCAGCGTCAGCGCCGCCACGAGATTGCCGATCACGCGGCCACTTTTTCCCCGGGCCAGTTCGGCGATGTCGGGATTCTTTTTCTGCGGCATCAGGCTGGAGCCGGTCGTGTAGGCATCACCGATGCGGATGAAGTGAAACTCGGCGCTGGACCAGAGGATCAGGTCCTCCGCCAACCGTGAAAGATGGACGGCGAGGAGCGCGCAGGCGGCTTGGTATTCGACGATGAAATCGCGGTCGCTTACCGCGTCCATCGAGTTCTCCGAGATGCGCGAAAAGCCAAGCAGCTTGGCCACGAATTTGCGGTCGAGCGGCAGCGTGCTGCCTGCGATCGCGCCGGAACCGAGCGGCAGGACGTCGGCCCGCCGGGCGCAATCGGAGAGGCGCTCGAAATCGCGCTCCAGCATTTCGACATAAGCCAAAAGATGGTGCGCGAGCAGGACAGGCTGGGCGCGTTGCAGGTGGGTGTAACCGGGAATGACGGCGGCAAAATCGCGGGTGGCCCAGGTGGTCAGCGCCGCCTGCAAGCCGGTGATCGCTTGCTGGTCGGCGGCGATCTGGTCCTTGAGCCACAGGCGCATGGCGGTGGCGACCTGGTCATTGCGACTACGCCCGGTGTGCAGCTTGGCGCCCGCGGGATAACGCGCGGTCAGCTCCGCCTCGATGTTCATGTGCACATCTTCGCGTTCGGTCTTCCAGACGAATTCGCCCCGCTCGATTTGCGCAAGAATTTCGCCGAGCCCCTTAACGATGTCGGTCCGCTCCTGCGCGTTGAGGACGCCGATGCGTTCCAGCATTTTTGCGTGGGCGATGCTACCGGCGATGTCGTGCCGGAAAAGTTTCCAATCGAACGAAACCGATTGCGTGTAGTCGCGCAGGCGTTCCGCCGCACCTGTCTTGAACCGGCCGCCCCAGAGGGCTGTGGAGGGAGAAGTCATGTTCGTAATACCTAGGGCTTGCTTACTGGCTCATCCCGACCTTGTCGAGATCAGGGTAGGGGACGCGAGCGTCCGCTGTATCATCAACGGCGGAACAGCCGCGCCAGACCTTCAAGCCGTCGGCTTTTTCTTCGCGGGCCGGGGGGCGGGCTTCTTTGCCTTGGCGGGGAAATAGCGGCTCACTTCGTCCTGCGTCAGCACCCGGTGATGGCCCGCGGGCAATTTATCGATGGCGAGACTGCCGATCTGGATGCGGACGAGCCGCTTCACTTCGTAGCCGAACTTGATGAACATCTGCCGGATCTGGCGCTTCAAGCCCTGGGTCAAGACGACCTTGAGCGTGCGTGGGCCGACGCGGAAAATATCGTCCATCCGGGCCATGCCTTCCTCGATCATGAAGCCCTTCTTGAACTTCAGCGCCAGGGCGAAATCGAATTCGCGATCAAGCGTCACAATATAAGTCTTGCGCAGTTTGTGCGAAGGATGCGTGATCCGCTGGGAGAGGTCGCCGTCATTCGTGACGATGAGCAGGCCCTCGGAATCCTTGTCGAGCCGGCCCACATAAACGACGCGCGGCCAGTTGGCGGGGAGGAGATCGTAGATCGTCCGTTCCGTGGTGGAGTCGGGCGAGGTGCAGAGGTAGCCGGGCGGCTTGTGCAGGATGGCGACGATGGGCAGCGGCAGCTTGACCGGCTTGCCGTGGACGAGAACGTTGTCGCCGGGACCGACCCGGGTGGCCAATTCGCGCAGGCGATGGCCGTTGATCGTGACGGAGCCTTCCTTGATCAGCTCTTCGCACGCCCGCCGGGAACCGAAACCGGCCCGGGCGAGATATTGGTTGAGACGCACAGCCCGCCTTTTAGGCGTCCGGCTTGGTCTTGGGCAGATTCATCACGCTGCGGCCCTCTTTCCAGAGGCCGCGCTTTTTGAGCAGGTCGACCCGTTCGAAACGCTTGAGAACGTTGCGCTTGGCCGTGATGGTGCTGGAGGAACGAAGGCTGCGATGCTGGGACATAAAAGGGCTCTTTGGTTTAAGGGGAGGGCTAAGAAAAGCAGAAGGCGCGAAAAGCGACAAGCCCAAAATTAACGGGACGCCTTGGCCCAGTGGGCGTTCACACTGTAGATCAGCTCGTCGGCCTGCTTGCCGTGAGCCCGGCGTATATAGAGCACCTGACCGTTGGCCATGTCCACGCCGACCAAAATGGCGGTGTGATCGGAGAGGGTGTAATAATTCACGTAGACGGCGCTGCCCATGTCGATATCGGGCTTGCCGAGCACTTGATCGATCCAGGTCAGGTTCTCGTGGGAGGTGAATTTCTTAAGGAGCGGCAGCACGATCTCCGCCCGGCGCGACGGCAGGATCGTGCCCGGCGGGCCCATGGCCACCGCCTGCGTAAGAAAGAGGGCCAGGAAAACGGCCAGCCCGGGCCACGCGATTTTCGCCATGCTGAGGCAGATTAACCGCGCGTCCGCCGCCTGTCGAATGCATGGCGCTTGTTGTTGCGCCATTTTCAGGCATGCTGGAACGCTCTTATGAATCGCGTAGGCATTGGTTATGACGTTCACCCGCTGGTTGAGGGCCGCAAGCTCTTCCTGGGTGGTATTGAATTGGCGCACGACAAGGGGCTCGAGGGCCACTCTGACGCCGACGTGTTGATCCACGCCCTGGCCGATGCCGTGCTGGGCGCGCTGGGCGCGGGCGATATCGGTCATCATTTTCCGAACACCGACGAACGTTGGCGCGGGGTCAGCAGTCTCGTTTTTCTCGAACAGATTCGCCTCATGCTGAAGGAAAAGGGCGCGGTGCTGGACAATGTGGATGCCTCGGTCATCGCCGAAGCGCCAAAAATCGCGCCGCACCTGGACAAGATGAAGGCCAAGCTGGGCGAGGCGCTCGGCATTTCCATCGACCGCGTGAACCTGAAAGCGACCACGAATGAGAAACTCGGCTTCGCCGGAAGAGGCGAGGGGATTGCCGCGATGGCGGTGGCGTGCGTGACCTTGCCGGAGTAATTTTCGTCATCCCGAGCTTGTCGAAGGACCTGGCCGCATTCCCCGGCTTTTAAATTATCGAAATCCATGCCCCGTCCGACTTTCCAGCTTTACGATACGATGAGCCGCGCCGTCGTGCCGTTGACGCCGCTCGCGCCGCCGAAGGTCAGCCTCTATGTTTGCGGGCCGACCATCTATAACTACGGTCACATCGGAAATTTCCGTACTTACGTGGCGGTCGATCTGTTGCGCCGCGCGTTGAAACATTTTGGGTTCAAGGTCGATCATGTCATGCAGTTCACCGATGTGGATGACAAGACCATCCGCGGCTCGCGGGAAAGTCAGCTGCCGCTGAAGGAATTCACCGCGATCTACCGCAAGGCGTTTCTGGAAGACGCGGTCACGTTGAAGATCGAGATCCCGGAACGGACGCCCAATGCGACTGATCACATTCCGGAAATGATCGCGCTGATCAAGAGGCTCATCGACAAGGGCTCGGCCTATGTCTCCGACGATGGCTCGGTTTATTTTCGCATAGCCGCATTCCCGAAATACGGGTGCCTCTGCCATCTCGACTTGCAGAACCTGATTTCCGGCGCGCGCGTGAACCAGGACGAGTACGAGAAGGAAGGCGTCGGCGATTTCGTGCTCTGGAAAAAATGGGTGGCCGCCGATGGCGACGTCGGCTGGGAGTCGCCCTGGGGCAAGGGCCGTCCGGGCTGGCACATTGAATGTTCCGCGTTGAGCATGGAGCATCTGGGGCCGCAGATCGATATTCATGGCGGCGGGACCGATCTTCGTTTTCCGCACCACGAAAACGAAATCGCGCAGAGCGAGGCGGCGACGGGCAAGACCTTCGTGGGCCATTGGTTTCACGTCGAGCACCTGCTCGTCGACGGCCAGAAGATGTCCAAGTCGCTGGGGAATATGTATACCGTCCGCCAAGTTCTCGAGCGCGGGTACACGGGGCGCGAGCTCCGATACGCGCTATTGAGCGGTGCGAATTACGGCAAGAATCTCAACTTCACCTGGCAGGGTATGGAGGACGCGAAGACCGCGCTCGCCCGCATCGACGAATGGCGCAAGCGGGTGCGCGACACGGTGGCGACCGTGCCGCTGACCACGCCGGGCGTGCGTGCTATTGAACCTTACGCGCCGGCGGTCGCTTTTCTCGAACATCTCGACCGCGCGCTCGCCGAAGACTTGAACGTGAACGATGCGCGGGGCCATCTCTTCACCCTCATTCGCGAAACGAACAAGGCGCTCGATGAAGGCCAATTGACCGCCGCGCAGGCTTATGAACTCGACGCGGCGTGGACGACACTCGACGCCGTGTTCGGTCTCGGTGACGCGACAGTGAGCATTCCGCCCGAGGTGCAGGCCTTGCTGGACAAGCGCGCCGCCGCCCGCAAGGCGAAGGATTTCAGCCAGAGCGATTCGCTCCGCAAGGAGATCGAAGCGCTGGGTTGGAAGTTGAAGGACACGGCCAAGGGGCAGGAGCTGACTTCGGCTTAGGGAGCATCTTATCGAGGCTTCCGTTTAGTTCATTGCCGTCCGCAGGACTTGGTGGTTGCTCATTCCGATGAAGACGGCATACTAACCGATTGCCCATGCCGCCACGCTCTTCTTCTCATTCTTCCACGCGTTCCGGTTCCGAAAACCCGACTCTTACGCGCCTCTTTCAGGCGCGGAGCGAATGGGACCGGCTCGCGCAACTCAGCAATTTGCTCAAGGAAACGCAGATCGATCTGCCCGATTTCTTTGACTCCAATATCGGTGCGACGATCTGCCGCGAACCGAATACCGAGAAGCTCGCCTGGCGCCTGGCCCGGGAAATTTCCCGGCGCAACAACGGAAAGATTCCCTCTTCGTTGCAGCCTTATCTGGATCGTCCCGACTTCGAACAGGAAGAGCGCGCGCAGGAAGCGGAATCGTTTCGCAAGGAACTGCTCGACTGGCTTTCCGAGGGGCCGGACGAGACGGCGGCCACACCGCGCCGAGAACTCCGGCTCATTTGGAAAATCGAGGCCGGTTACGATCCGCTCGAGTCGCGCGTGCAGATCGATCTGCGGGTCAATTCACCCAAGCTCAAGGAAGGATCGCGTAATTTTTTCCAGGTGCGCGGCCTTTGCAACGAGGCGGCCAATCGCCCGGAACTTTTCACGTCGGAAGACCAGGTGCTGCTCCGCTGGCTGAGCGATTTTCTTCCGCTCCTGCTCACGGACAAGAACCGCACGGCCAGCCCGTTCCTGCATGACAACCGCAGTCTGCTCACCTGGCTCACGCAATGGGGCCAGAGCGGACGCTGCCATTGGGAGGAAGGCGCGCCGGTCGAGTTCAGCCCGCTCAGCGCGCGCATTGTGCCGCAACTTCATGCCGGTGAGGAAACGAGCGGACGCTCGAATGCCTCCCGGCTCGATCTCGCTTTTGAAGTCGTCACCGCCGCCGGATTGCGCGAGCCGCTCGAAAATGTGCGGCTCTTTCTCGCCCCGAAATCGGATCATCCCCGGCCCGAGCTGGAACTGGTCTGCGTGAAGCATTGCTTCTACCGGCTCACGGAACGCCCGCCGCGCTCGCTCATGGCGCTCGCGTTGAAAAAGGGCACGGGCCAGGTCGATGTCGCCGCCGCCGGGCAACTGCTCCCGCCACTGCTTCGCCGTTACCCGCATTTGCAGCAGCAGGTGAAAGTCCATCTGCGGCAGGTTCCTTCGCAGATCAAATTTTACTTCCATCTCGACGAGGACGACGCGCTTCAGATTCGGCTCCAGGCCGTGGCACGCGAAGGCAGCCTGCATTGGGAATGGTCCGACGACGGCTGGACCAAGACGCAGGCCCGCCATGCCGATCTCAAGGGCGGCGGCGATGACGATGCCTATATCCACATTGCCCCGCCAGAGATGGTTGTGCATGAAAGCTCCTCCTCCGGGTCGGGCGTCTCCAGTTTCGGCGGCTCCTCGCAGGACGTGGAAATCTGGGACGACGTGCCCGCCGAGTCCGATACCGCCATGGCATTGACGTGGCTGCGCGGATTCGAATCCGAACGCGGCGAGCTTTGCGGCCGGCCCGATAATTCCGGCTGGTGGGTCATCCTGCAACCGGGGCGCATTCCCGCCATCCTGGCGCATTGGAAGGAACGCTCCGCCGACTGGCAATATTTTGCGAACCGCCGGTTCCAACAACTCATCAGCGGCAAGCGCCGCCGTTTCCCGAAGCTCAAAATCCAATCCACCGGCATCGACTGGTTCAGCGTCCAGGCCGAATGGGAGGACGAGACCGTCTCGATGACCGAGGCCGATTGGGCGCGCTTGCACCAGTCCGACGACCCCTACGTCAAGCTCTCCAACGGCACCTGGATGGAGCGCGAGGAAGCAACCGCCATGGCCGAAGCCGTGACGGCGCTCGCCGAAATCGGCGTGCAGGTCGGCGCTGGCGAACAGCAGGTCGGCGCCTGGCAGATGTCGGGCGCGCAGCAAACCGCGTGGAAAAAACTCGAGACACTGGTCGACGGCGAATCGGATAACGTGGTCAAGCAACTGCGCCAGGCCGTGACCGATTTCAAGGGCTTGCCCGAGATTGATCTGCCCAACGGACTCATTGCGGAATTGAGGCCCTATCAGAAGACGGGCCTCCACTTTCTGGCCTACGCATCGCGCTTCAAGCTCGGGGCTCTTCTCGCCGACGACATGGGTCTCGGCAAGACGGTGCAAGCGCTGGCGTGGCTGCAGCACATGCGCGAGGAAAGAGGCGATGCGCCGAGCTTGGTCATCTGCCCGGCCAGCGTGGTCTTCAACTGGCAGCGCGAGGCCGCCCAATTCACGCCGACACAAAAAGTCCTGCTGCTCACGGCAGGCGAGCATCGTCACACCCTGCGTCAGGAAATTCCCCAGCACGACCTCGTCATCACCAACTACGCGCTGCTGCGCCGCGACTTGGCCGCGCTCCAGAAGTTCGCGTTTCGCGCGATCATTCTCGACGAGGCGCAGAACATCAAGAATCCCGAGTCGATGGTCGCCCGCGCCGCCAAGGCGCTGAAGTCCGACCACAAGCTGGCCTTGACCGGCACGCCGCTGGAAAACCGGCTGCTCGATCTTTGGAGCATCATGGAATTCGTCCATCAGGGCTACCTGCCGGATCGTTCGAAGTTCCTCGAACAATACGACCGGGGCGCTTCGCAACCCGCGCGGGCGCTGCTTTCCAGCCGGATGCGTCCTGTGATGCTCCGCCGCCTGAAGAAGCAGGTTGCGCAGGACCTGCCCGACCGCATCGAAGAGCGGCTCGATTGCGAGCTCACCGAAGGTCAGCGTAAATTTTATCTCGCGGAATTGCAGCGCAGCCGCCAGGCACTTTCTACGCTCGATGCGCCCGCGGGCCAGTCGCGCATGCATGTCCTCGCGGCGCTCACCCGCCTGCGGCAGATCTGCTGTCACCCTATGCTCGCGGGAGGCAAGAAGAGCCTCGGTTCAGGCAAGACCTCGGCCCTTTTCGACGTGCTCGAGCCGCTTTACGCGGGCGGACACAAGGTGCTCGTCTTCTCCCAATTCGTCGAAATGCTCAAGATTCTCAAGGGCGAACTGGAGGAAAAGGGGCGGCCTTATTTCATGCTCACCGGCCAGACGACTCAGCGGGGCGAAGTGGTCCAGGCCTTCCACGATTGCAAGGAACCGGCGGTATTTCTCCTGTCGCTCAAGGCGGCGGGGACCGGTCTCAACCTGACTTCGGCGAGTTACGTCGTGCTCTACGATCCATGGTGGAACCCCGCCGTGGAGGCGCAGGCCATCGATCGAACCCATCGCATCGGGCAGGACCGCACGGTCATCGCGTACCGGCTCGTCACGCGGGGCACGGTCGAGGAAAAGATCTGGCGCCTGCAACAGAGCAAGGCGCAACTCGCGCAGGACGTGCTTGGCGAAGAAGGTTTCACCGGCAGTCTTTCCAAGCAGGATTTCGATTACCTGCTGGAGGACACGTCGGAGGAATTGGAGCCGACGTCGGAGACGCCGGCCTAGGAGTTTGCCCTTCGGGTGATTCGGCGAAGGAGAGTCAGACTCTCTTTCGCTGCCATCGCAACGAAAACAAATTCCTGATGGAGAAGCAGCGTGGCTGTGCGCCGCTTGGCTTATTCTCTATTTGGAGAGCGAGGAATCTTCCGGGGAAGACTTGCCTGGGCTCGTTTTGGCCTGCATTTCGGACGCGGAGTTTTTCTTCATCTGTTCCGCCGTGATCGCGTGATAAATCTTCAACTCGACGCGGCGCATGATGTTTCTGGTGGCTTTCATGGAACGATCTCCTTCTATGCCCTTTGATTGAGCATCCGATGTGCCACGGAGGTTTTTCCCTCTGAGGATCCCTTTCGCCGACGTCACCGTTTTGGATGATGCGGAGCCGGTGTGAACGATAAGCCCTGAAAAATAGCGTTCTAAAAAGCTTATGGTGAACGGTGCGGTCAAAAAGTTGATGATACCGATCGAACTTTAAATAGTTGAGCGCCTCTCCGGACGCGGAATGGCTATATTTGGCCAAACTATAGTTCGATAGCCATCTAACTCTTCCGCGAGGGCATTCTTTCTTTTAAGGCCCGCGAGGCGATCCGGGTCACGTAGATCGTCACGAGGATGGTCAGGATCAGGCCGCAACCCTGGAAAACCCACTCCAGCGCGCGGTGCTGGTGCAGGTCCGGACCGATCCGGGTCAGGCTGCCAATTAGCGTTCCGAAATAAACATAAACGCAGATGGAGGGGACGGCGCCGACCTCCGTGGCGAGAAGAAATTTCAGAGCGGAGAGCTTGGTCAGGCCGAGCGAGTAGTTGATCAGGCTGAACGGCATGACCGGCGAAAGTCGGGTGAGACAGACAATGGTCCAGCCATCCTTGCGTACGGCTGTTTCCATCGCGCGGAGCCCCGTGTGCCGGGCGAACTTTTTACGTGCCCAGTCTCGCAGCAGATAACGGGTAATCAGCAGGCTGAGCAACGCTCCCAGACCGTTGCCGATGAGAACGAGCAGCGTGCCGCCCCAGAATCCGTAGACCGCCCCCGCAGCCAAAGTCAGGATGGAACCGGGAATGAAAAGCAGGCAGGAGGCCGCGTAAAGGCCGACGAAGAGCAGCCATCCGACCCAGCCCGCGCCCTGGATGGTCTCCATCCAATGCACGACTTCATGCAACCACACGGATCCCATGAAGGAAACAAAGCGGCTAACGCCCGATTGTCACCCTGAGCGCGGCTTCAGGAGAGAGGGTGGGGGATCTTGTGAGGCAGGACTGTTTCCAGCCAGAGCTCCTCCAAATGGCGGGCGATATCGATGAGAGTCTCGACCCGGGAGGGCTTAAGCAGATAGGCGGCGACGTGAAGACGGAACGCCTCATGGATGTCCTTCTCCTCCGCAGACCCGGTCAGGATCACCACGAGGGTCGCGGCAAATTCGGGGAGGGAGCGAATGAATCTCAGGAACTCGAACCCGTTGCGCCGTGGCATCTTCAAATCGAGCAGGACCAGTTGGGGAAGCGGAAATTGGCGGCGATCGACGAAGCCGTGCCGCCCCTGGAAATAGTCGATCGCCTCCTGGCCGTCCCGTAGGCGGGTCATCCGAAGGGAGACATCGGCAGCCCTCAGCGCGTTCTGAAAGAAGAAGGCATCGTGGTCGTCATCATCAACCAAAAGCAGCAGCGGAATCTTTAATTCCGTTTGGAGGGTGGATCTCTGAGGCTGGGCCGTAAAACGACCGGGAGGAGTTGAGAAAACCTTCTCCTGACGAACCGAACCGGAGCCTGTCGCCTTCGAATCAGCCCCGTCCGGCATCACGATGGATCGTGGGTGCATAGGGACTTACCGCCCTCTTAAGATAGGATAGACCGCTGTCGAAACTTGTCGAGTTTTCCTAGAGCAATGGTCGCTCGGAAGTCCTCTTGATAAGCGGAATTGGCGACGAAGAGCCGCCCACTATTCCGGCACCAACACTCTCAGTTTTCGGCGGCGCAGGGAGAACTCCACCGGGGCGTGTCCGACTAGTTCGCCATCGGCTTCGAGAGGCACGTGCTCGTCGGCCTTGACCAGAAGCCGGCGCGTTTTGAAGTAGTGAACGTCAGTAAATTTTGAAAGCGACCCGAAGAGCGCTCCGCGAAAATAGCGCATCAGGTGCAGGTAATTCATGTACTTGAAAACGAAGATATCGAGCAGCCCGTCCTGGGTATCCGCCTCGTTGAACAGGGCGAAGGGGCCACCGTAATAACGCCCGTTGCCTACGAGCACGAAGGAACCTTCCACCGGGGCGTGGCCCTCGCAGATGACGCGAAGCTTGGGTGGCTTTTCCGCCGCGACTTTGGTGGCGGTCAGCAGATAACTGAGCGGTCCCAGCACCGCCTTGATGTCGTGTTTGTTGCGTTGGACGATCTGGGCATCGAGACCCACGCCGGCCATCTGCACGAAGAAATGACCATTGGCGCTGGCGAGATCGATCGGACGGATTTTGCGGCCGCGCACGACTTTCCAGGCCGCATCGAGATTGAAGGGAATGCCGTGCTCCATGGCGAAGACATTGACCGTGCCCATGGGCAGAATCCCGAGATTCACCGGCGCGGTGCCGATACCGTTCACCACTTCATTGATCGTCCCGTCACCGCCCGCGGCGACAATGGTTTCATAGCCCTGGTCCACAGCGCGCTCGGCTTGAGCTTCGGCATCGCCGGGGCCGATTGTGGTCTTGATCACCGCATCCCGCGCGATCTTCTCGAGACGTTGCAGGCGCGCCTTGGCTCCGCGAGCCGCGGGATTGATGATGATGCAAACGCGATTCAAGGATGGCTCTCAGTCCGCGGGTCGGGTAGGTTGAAGGGCATGCGGTCTTTACGCTGGTTATTCATCTCGGTTGGGATTCTCTTCGTCCTGATCGCCCTAGCTATAGCCGGTGGAACGGCGTGGCTCAACTCCTACGTCCATTCGGATGCTTTCCGGCATGAGGTGGAAACGCGGGCGAGCGATTCGCTTGGCGGCCCGGTGCAGATCCAGTCGATCGACTTTTCCCTTTTTGGCGGCGTGAAATTAAAGGGCATGGTCACGCAGCTCGATTCGAATCACGTCGACGGCCAGGGCACCCTGATTGCGAATATCGAGAGCGTGGATTGTCATTGCGCATTGATTCCCCTCCTGCGCCGGCAGCTGGAATTGACCGGCCTGACGCTCCAGAAGCCGCAGATTGTGCTGACGCGCCAGACCTCCGTCCCCGTCCCTCCATCTCCATCCGCGCAAGCGGGAGGGGCCGTTCCGGAAGCCGCCAGCTCCGCGCCCGGCACTCCGTTCCAGTTTATTTTGAAGGCCGCGCGGATCAATGAAGGCAGCGTCTCGATCCGGGATGTGAGCGGGGTTTCGATGGCCGACCTGCAGGGCATCGTCATCGATGCCGATACCTCCGGTTATTACAATGGCAACGATATCACCGGCAAAGTGAAGATCGCCGATCTCGCGCTGCCCTCGAACCTGCACCTGACCGATTTTTCTTCGCCCTTTACCTATCGCACCGGTGCGATCTCGGCGAAGCCGATCGAGGCCACTGCCTTTAACGGCAAACTGGCGGGCGAGTACACGCTCGGCGCGACCGGACCTTCCCTCCTCGTGGTGAACGGAAAGGGTCTTGATGTGGGGCAGCTTGGCCGCACGGCGAATCCCAACTCCACTACCCGGTTGAGCGGCTCGCTCGATTTGCAGAGCAATTGGCGTGGCGTGGAAACGGGGCAGCTCAACGGCGAGGGCGATCTTCAACTCACCGACGGCAAACTGGAGGGCGTGAGCGTCCTGCACGATCTTGGGTCGATCCTGAAGATCAAGGAATTGAACGAACCTCTCCTGAAAAAAGTCACTTCCCATTTCCTGGTCGCGAGTGGTCAGACGCAGTTCAGCGGATTGCAGATCGACGGAGGTGTATTCTCGATGACGGGCGGCGGTACGATTGGCGCGGATGGAGGATTGAGCGCGGACATGGTGTTGATTCTCACCCCCGCGTCGATGGGCCGGATGCCCAAGGAAGTCGCCATGTTTTTCGTGCAACAGACGGATGGCTCGGGAACGGTCGCTTTTCACGTTGGCGGTACGGTCAGCAATCCGCAGACCGATCTAGCCACACGTCTTTTCATCCAGAACATGAAAGTGAAAAATGTGATCAGCAAAGCGCTGAACAAGTTTTTCAAGTAGATTGAGGGGACGGACAGGCGACTTTCTCAGGTCTGTGGAAGAAAAATAAAAAAAGTCCTCCAAACGTTACACAGAGCGGATTGACATGGGAACGCGGCTCTGCTACCAAATCACGCCAACGTGACAACCACACGTTTTATTTGCCAAGGGCCCACCGCCCTTCAAGGCTGAGAGGGATCCATGGAAGCGATCCTGAGCCAAAACGTCCTCGTGCTCAATCGCCTCTGGCAGGCTGTCAACATCTGCAGCGTGAAGCGGGCTTTCATGCTTCTCTACCAGGGCCACGCCCAGGTCGTCGATGCCGGGAACGGTTCGTTCCAGACCATGACTTTCGCGCAGTGGTTCGATTTCTCGCGCGGCTACGAGGGGACCGATGTTGTCAGCACGGTCTCCTTTAAGATTCGCGTGCCGAAGGTCATCCTGCTGCTCTTCTTTGATCGTATGCCGAAGAAGGAAGTGAAGTTCACCCGGCACAACATCTTCGAGCGGGATGCTAATACCTGCCAATATTGCGGCCATAAGTTCGACCGCAAGGACCTCAATCTCGATCACGTCATTCCGCGCGACCGGGGAGGGGAGACGTCCTGGGAGAATATCGTTTGCTCCTGCGTGCCCTGCAACAGCCGCAAGGGAAACCGGACACCGAGTGAAGCGGGGCTTCGGCTGCTTCACCGGCCGAAACGGCCCAAGTGGCGACCGATGCTCCACCTGCAATTCGCCCGCACGCGGGACGATTCGTGGAAGCACTTCGTTGACCTGGCTTATTGGAACGTCGAGTTGACCGACTGATTCCCCGGCAGGTCCCGCACGCCGCGACTGCCTCGAGCTCTGGAAAAGAGCCATGTTCAGGGCCCTTTGCGCTTTCGGTTATTCTCTCGCGATGGTAAAAATTTAAGGTCAGTGTTCCAAGATCGTAACCTCATTGATACCGCGCGCGTGACCCCTCCTTAAGTTCAACCTGCCCTTTCCATGGTTCCAGACGTCTTCATCAGCCACTCGTCCCTGGATAAAGCCATGGCGGATACCATTTGCGCCTTCCTGGAAGCGCGCGGAGTCCAGTGCTGGGTTGCGCCGCGCGACATTCTTCCGGGCGAGGAATGGGGCGACTCCATTTTGCGTGGCATCCAGGCCTGCCGTATCATGGTCCTGATTTTTTCAAAGAGCGCCAACGACTCCGGCCCCGTCCGCAGCGAAGTGGACCGCGCGGTCAACGCCCGCAAGGTGTTGATTCCTTTTCGCATCGAGAATGTCGCGCCGACCGGGGCGATGGAATTTCATATCGGCCGTCGGCATTGGCTCGATGCCTACACGCCGCCACTGGAGCGGCATCTGGAGTTGCTCGCCCGGGCCGTGCGCGACGTTCTCAAGCCGCCCACGGAGGGCGCGGCGGAACATATCGTCCCGCCGACGAATTCCATTTCTGGGACGCTTCCCGCCGCCTCCACTATCGTCCGTCATTCCGGGGTCGTGGTGCCCTCCGTGGTTGCGGAGGGGGAAGGGCCCTTGCGCATCCTTTTCAACTTCAACCATGTCGTGATTGTCGGTTATCCCTCGACGTTTCAGGTCATGGTGGAGAACCGGGGCTCGGTTCCCCTCGAGCGGATTGAAATCGCGGTGGAGAGCCGCGGGCTCGAGCAGGCGGCGACCAAGACGCTGGCCAAGCTGGCCCCGGCCCAGTGGCAGCGGCACCTGTTTGAAATCGAGCCGATCCGCTCCGGTAATTTTGTTTTGCAGGTGACGATCAAATGCCGGGAGGAATCGAAGCAACTGGCCTTTGTTGGTTCCCGGTCGCTGCGGGTCAATGAGGCGCCGGGCACTTCCGATATCGTCAGCAGCATCAAGGATTTGCTGGGTAATTCCGACAAGCCGGGCACGACTTCTGGCGGGGAAAGTACTCTGGGGCATCTCGTCGCGCCGGGGAATATCCGCACGCTGAACGATCTTCTCAACCTGGAATTGCCGGAGAATTTTGAGCCGCTCGAACTGGCGCTCGATTACGAAGTCAGCATGCGCGCCCTCGCGCAGGAACAGGCGGCCGCCAACGCGCACCTGCAAATTCCCGGCGCTTTTTTAACCCAGGCGCAAGCCGGTACGATACTCAAACTGGAGCCGGTGGAGTCTTCCACGACGAGCGCGTACCAGGAAATCAGGCTCATTGCCCGGCCCAGTTTCAGCCTGGGCCGCTCGCGGGAGGAGGCGGATTTCCTGCTCTGGTTCTGGCCCCGCAACGAGACGAACGATGCCAAAACGCGGCGCATCAGCAAAAAGCACTGCGTCCTGAACGTGAAGGAGGCCAAGATCTTTGTCAGCGGATTCAATACTGCGAACCGCTCCACTTTCGACGGACAGGATCTCGCCGCCTTGGAGGGCGTGCCGCTGGAACGCCGGGGTATCCTGAGCCTGGCTGGAATTTACTTTCTCGATGTCACCCCGTTTTCGTCCAATGATTCGCAAGGGCCCAAGATCGGAAACCTGCGCAACTGGATGTGGCCCGGCACGACCACAGCCCCGGCGGTGAGCGGCAGCGTGCGGTTCATCCCCATGACGCCGCGGGTGTTCCCGCAAAATTCGACCTGGATGTTCACGGATGGCACCTTTGGAACCAGTCGCACCAATCCCATTATTTTGGATCTCAAGGGGCTCGCCGAAATTCAGGGACGGTTCTACCACTACCTCGGCGCGTTCTGGATCGAGAGCTCCGTGAATAACGACGGCGTCCAGATCAACGGCAACAAGCTTTCCCCGGGATTCATCATGCCACTGGTCAGCGGCCAGATCATGAAGCTGGGCGAGAGAAGTTTCCGCGTGACGGTGGCGGCTTAGTCCTGGCCCCAAGGAACGTGCTTCACGAAATCGTCGTAGCGGCGCTGGGCGTCATCGATGGAGCCTTGGGGCTGCGACATGCTTTGCTGCGCATTGTCGATCCGTGCCTGCATGGCGGCGATGGCCTGTTCCTTATCCTGTTCTGAACTGAAGAATAAGCCGGTATTGATGACGGGGTGGCCGGTGATGACACGGCCAAAAAGATTGGCGGTCTGGGCCAGGGCATCGGCATTGGCCTCACCTACGCGCCTTCTTTCCAGCGTCGCCTTCTGCGCCTCCAGGCTGGCGATTTGGTTTCGCGTGCCGGCGGGTCCGTTCTTGGCCTCGGCCAGTGCGTCGGCCAGTGCATCGAGCTGCTTGAGTTCATTCGCGAAGATATCCTGCATGCTGAGCAAGTCAGGATCGGCAGCGAAGTCCCGGTTTTGCACGGCAAATTGATGGAAGGTCTTGAGTTGGGCAATCAGGCGGTCGTGATCGGGGGGCAGCCGCATCTGGACCTTGGCCAGCGCGAGTTGCAACTGGAGATCATCCGGGTATTGCGCGGCAAAAGTCTTCAATTGATCGTAAGCGGTGGCGGGCG
>JAMFSY010000095.1 GCA_026225555.1 Methylacidiphilales bacterium | reverse complement strand
TCGGGTGAGATGAAAACCCCGGTTCAGTAAGTGAAGCGAACCTCAATCGCGGGGTGGAGCAGCCCGGTAGCTCGTCAGGCTCATAACCTGAAGGCCGCAGGTTCAAATCCTGCCCCCGCAACCCCTTCCTATCCTCTAAGGGGCTTGTTTTAAGCAACTTACCTCTAAAGCAATTCATTGGGATTATTTCCCGTATTTAGTCATATTTGACCATAGTAACGGGCCAATTTAGTAAGTAAGTAGTAAGAAAATTGGTAAGAAAGAGCCGAAAAACCAAGAGTTATTCCGTCAGGTCTGAACCCTGATGGAATTTTTTGGAATTTTTCCTCTTACTAAATTCCTACCAATTCGCGTTGGCGGCAAGTTCCCGTCGAGTCGTCCCTGCGACTTTCAAATCAGTTCTGATTCCAATAGGACCTAAGGAATGACTGTATTACTCAATGACGAACTGACTTCATTCCTTCGACTCCAACGGCTTCCCGCACGATTAACGGCAGCTCAAGTAGCGGCGATCTTGGGATTCCAACCTCATGACATACCTATTCTCACCGCGAACAAACTGCTGCGACCTCTTGGACGACCTCAAGAAAATCACTCGAAATATTACGCCGCTCGGGAGATGGAGGCGCTAAAAGATGACGTCGAATGGCTGAACAAGGCAACAAGGGCGCTCACGGAGCACTGGAAGGCGAAGAACTCACGAAAGTATCGTGAAGGCGTCGTCGTCGGCTCCAGGCACGAGTCGCAGAGCAGATCGTAAACTTCTAAGCAGCATGGGATCCCTTGACCGTTGGCGCGGACGTTCCTGGGCAAGGGATCTCACCTTGAGCGAGCCGTTCAGCACAGCCTTCCAAATCGCTGACAAGATAAAGGGTGCATCGGTTGGTCTTGTAGCACGGCGTCACCCATCCCGCCTTGACCATGTCTTGGAGGAGGTGCGGAGCACCAAACAACGCGGCGGCCGTTTCGGGTCGGACGGTAAACGGCTTGATTTGGACAGCCACAGAATTCTTCATGCGGCCTTGAGTCGAATGAGGTGGTTGCGGCTCTTTATGGTGCTCCGTTGCTGCCCAGTCCCCTTTGTCAGCGGGCTGTCATCTTCGCCATCCCTTTGAGCGTTCATCGTCCTCCAGTAGCGATAAAGCAGAGCAGAAGCGCGGTTGATCCATTTGGCATCGGTTCTAAGTGCCTCCACATCGACGGAGCAAAAATACTTCGTTGCGTTGGGGCTGGGTTGTCCCACGGGCTTAAGCAGTCCGTGAGAGACAAGAACCGTAATGTCCTTCGGCCCAAACCCGAGAAGCCACCCCACTTCGACAACCGTCAGTCGTGCCGGCAGCAGTCGGTAGGTGAAGAAGGCGAGCTTATCAGGGTTCATTTACGGTCTTCCTTTTCGAGGGGACGGGGCTTGAAAACAATTTTCGGGTCGCTCTCGGTGGAACACAGTTCAAGAAGCTGCTCGGCCGTTTTCGGTGCCAGCAGGTGCTTTACTTGGCCGCGAAAGGTCTTCTTCTCGGTTGGCCGGTAGAGAGTGACTTTGCGGAAAAGCGATTTGAAATGATCTCCCGCCAAGGATCGGATGGTGAGGAAGTCCGATTCGCCCGGATCAAAATCGGTTTTGACCTTGGCATCCGGAAACACCACTCGACATTCACAACCATCTCCGAGGGCGATCCATTGTTCGCCCTCACTGTCTTTGTCCAAAAGCGGAACATACTCGTTCGGGCGAGCGCCCGCGTGAAGTTTAAGCCGCTGTTTGACCTCCTTAAATTCCTCATTGAGGATGAGGAGCTTTTGGTGAATTGCGAAGCCCTCTTCAACTAATCGTGCGACCGGGGTTTTATATCTGGTTGTTTTGGTTTTCATGGGTCAACTCAAACACGACCTCTTTTTTCCTAATTTCTCGGCGCCGATGAACGCCGACAGGTGCCGATCAGCGCCGATGTGCGCCGACCACCGCCGAGCGAATTATTTTGACTGGTTCCAGAAACAGGAACAAATCGACGCGCGCGCGGCGACCAACGGAAGCCGCCCTCCTACCTGCGTATTGAAGCCCGGCCCCCTCTTCCTTCTGGGGCCGGGATCAATGCGCAGCACACACATCTCGGCAAACGCAGGCGACGTGACGCGAGCACGCGGCGCGACGACTGGAAAAACGATCCATGGGGGTTATGGACCAAGGCTTTTCAACTTCAAGGGGCATAATCAGGTTGAGAATGCATTGTCTCTTCTTCGGAAGAAGCCGGCATCAAGACGGGCGGTAATTCAGTTATTCGACGCGGCCGACCTCGACCGCGATCGAGTCGAAATTCCGTGCACTTGTACCCTCCAACTCATGGTGCGCCACGGACGCTTACACATGTTGACCAATATGCGGTCAAACGACGCATTCATTGGCCTCCCGCACGATATTTTTGCCTTCACCATGCTCCAAGAGATTTTTGCTCGTTCCTTGGGAGTTGAGCTTGGAACATATAAACAAGCCGTCGGAAGTCTTCATCTCTACGAGAACAACGCTAAACACGCTCGCAAATATATTGAAGAGGGCTTTCAATCAACGGTTTCGATGCCACCTATGCCGGCAGGCGATCCTTGGCCTCAAATAACGCAGGCCCTCGAAGCGGAAGCTTCCATAAGAAGGGGCAAGTCCCTGGATGCCGAAAAAGTTCCCATTCATCGCTATTGGCAGGACATTGTTCGTCTCCTTCAGATTTTCGCGTTGTCCGCCGAGGATCGGGCCAAGCGTATTCCGGCTCTCAAAAAACAAATGTCAACGCGGGTTTACGACGTTTACATTGAAAAAAGGAAACGTGCTGCTACCACCACACCCATGTCGTCTACGCCGATACAAGAGCCACTGCTCTAAAAAGCCACTGCGCGTACCTTGGGACTCCTTCTTCGCGACGCCCAGGTTAAGCTGCTAATTCTAAACGGCCAAACCGTTGTGAATAATCTTCGTTCCATAGCCGACATCGACCTTGAAAAAGAGGAAATTCCAAGCTGGATGTTGCCGCGGAAGAAGGAAGGGGGAGTACGAGGATACGCTTATCGCGGGATCATTCGGGAAATCGGTGGTATAAAGCTTCGTCGCGAAATAATGGTCCTTGGATTCAACCATAATATCCAGAGCAGCTTCGGCGTGACGACCAAAGTGAAGCTGGCCATCAATCATTGGATTGCTAGATGGTCACAGAAGGCAATTTGATGAGCGTCTATGATTCCAAGTTAGCCACTCGAATGGAAGATAGGCTGCGGGCGTTCGAGGAAAAAATTAGGCCTTTGCCGGGGATAGCAAAGGACGTCCGGCGTCAGGCATTCATCCGCCAGATCATCGACAGTGTTCACCGCATTCGCTACGTCTCTGTTATTCTGACGCGAAAGCTTTCTCCGCATCGGGCCGATCCTTCAAGTTCACTCTTTGATCCTTTGAAGGCGTCGATTTTGCACCAACGGGCAGGTCAATTTGATGAAGCCTGCTGGCTCGTATTTTTGTCTGTTCATTTCGGCAAGAATCGCAAAACAGGGTGGCGGCTGGCTCGCGACATTTACGGTGCCCTTGGCGCGAAGCAAGGCTGGACCTGGGCGAGAGTTAGTCTTCATCCCGAAAAGTTTCGACAGTGGCTGGCCGAGCACCGAGCCCAGCTTGAGGGTGGAGATGGGGTGGCTCGCCATTTCGGAAACCACCGAAAATACCAAAGCCTGAGCGCGACCTCTCCGTCCGGAACCGGGGCCGCGGTCGAATCGTACGTTCGTTGGGTTCTCTCAAAGAAAGATCATCTCGCGGTTTTCCGTGATGCGTTGAACACCGTCGGCCAGGATTCCCGTAAGGCATTTGACGCCTTGTACCACTCGCTAGGCGCAGTTTCCTCTTTTGGCAGGATGGCCAAATTTGACTACCTAACCATGATCGGGAAGATGGAATTGGCTAAAATTGAGCCTCCCGCCACTTATATGCAGGGAGCAACTGGCCCTTACGTTGGTTCCAAGCTTTTATTCGCCAGAAATGGCAAGGAAGAGGTCTCGCGAAAAGAGATCGAGACTTGGTTAGCTGAGTTAGATCGCATTCTACAACTACCGTTTGGAATGCAGGTGCTGGAAGATGCCATCTGTAACTGGCAAAAATCACCAAACAGGTTCAAACGTTTCCGAGGCTAAAATCCCGCTAATCTGCCCACTTATTGATCTCTGCATAACAGACTGACTTATTAGCAAAGATTGTGGCGTGTTAGTTTGTCCAAGTTCTATTTATGGCGAAAAATGACCTGCGTACCATTAACACCGTGCCCGGTTCGCGAAATG
>JAMFSY010000094.1 GCA_026225555.1 Methylacidiphilales bacterium | reverse complement strand
ATTTACGGCTGGAACGCCCGGCACGCCTGGGAGCAGAAAAAGGCGCTTCTTCCCACCGATGTCGAATCGTCCTCATCGTCCGATCTCCCAGCCGATTCCACCAGCGACCTTTTGGTCGCTTTTTTTTATGCCTCGCAGGGCGCGCCTCATGATGTCTCGGCCCGCCGGACTGATCTGGAAATCGAGCGACAGCTCAAGGCCGGACGACCCGCGTTGATTTACTTTTCCGAAGGTCGCATCGGCTTCGCGCGGGCTGGTGGCCAGGATGGGGAAAGGTTGGCGCAGTTCAAAAAGCGTTATCCTTCGGAAGCCGTTGTCGATTCGTTCGGCGATGAAAAGGAATTCCGCGCCAAGTTCACCCAGGAATTGGAGGAAATCCTTCTTCGTCATCCCCATTTTCAAATCGTAGCGGCACTCCCGGCGGCGCCCCCCTCCGTCATTCCTGAAGCGCATCCTCCCGCGCCTGCTTATTCCAAGGCGGCCCAGGCGCTCTTGATGAATGCCTGCGATGACCCCGAGGCTTATCTCGCGCGGATGAAGGACAGTCGTGGGCTGAAGATCCAGGTGAATGGCCGGCAGTTCGTCGAGCCGGGCGACCCCGAATCCGCGGCGACGTGGGAACGCGGCTTTGACGAGCTTCTCAACGGCGGCCTGATTCACGATGTCGGCTGCAACGGCCAGCTCTTCCAGATTTCCGGGAAAGGATTCGAATTCCTGGAGACGCTCGGCAAATATCCCATCGGCTACATCGCCGAGCTCGGCGGAATGTAAAAGGTAGGGACGCGAGTCCCCTCGCGTCCGTCGATAACGCAGCAGCGTTTCCCCCTCTACTTTTTAAACTCTCCCACGTGCCGCACGAATTCCTCCGTGCGCGCCTTCAAGGCCTCGTCGTCGCCTGCCTCATAAAGGCCGCCGCCGATCAGCAGGATCACCTCGTTACCATAGAAACTCAGCACATCGGCCACTTGGTGATATTTGATGCCGCCGGCGGGCATGGGTAGCGTCGGGGCAAGGCCGGGGATGGAAGGCTGTGTCAGCGCGTGGGCGATCCGGTCGCAGGTCTCCTTACTATAAGCGAACCGTCCGCCAAAGTTGGCGAAGATGGTCGCATCCGCTCCGTAGAGCGGGAAGAGCTTGCCGAAGAGAGCCTCCGGCGCGATCCGCGTTGCGCCGCCGAAGCTCGGATGGCCGATGATCGGGACAGTCGCATGTTCGGCGACCACTTCAGCCATGCCCGGCAGGCCCAGCAGCATGGGGGCGATCATGACCGCGCCGACGCCTTCGTCCTGCGCGAACTTGAGTTGTTTGAGCACGGTGCTCGGCGTACCGGTGAGATTCGGCGCGTAGATGGAGCGCCCACCCGCAGCCTTGATCGCCTTCTGGCAGGCGCGCACCCGCTCCTCGAAGGGGTGGAACTGATGATTCGCCAGCCCGTGATCGTCCTTGATGATATCGACTCCCGCTTCGGCGAAGAGACCGCAGAGTTCCGCGAAGCGCGGGATGCTCAGTCCGATCGGCTTGAGCGCCGTACTGGTCAAGGCGCGGTCAGGCACACCGGTCAGTTTGCGCAGGCCGGCGGTGCCGAACCGGGGACCGGGCAGGGCTCTGGTCCGTCCGGGCCAATCGGCGGGAAGCTCGAAGTCGGCCAGCATGACGTGGGATTGAAGTGAAGTATTGCCGAAGAGCACGTTAAGGAATTGCGCCGGATCGTCCGCCGTTGCGATGATCGGGAAATCGATCACGACCCGGTGTTCTGATTCCGCCAACGGCTCAATGGAAATCAATCGTCCCAGGATGTTTTCCAGAACGAATGGATCGCGCAGGGCGACATGCGGCAGTTCGACCGTTTGTTCGAGCAGCAGCGATTCCACGCGCGCATCCAGGTCGGCAAGGGTGGGGGCGGTGACGATATAAGAGACACGCAAAGCGGGCCAGGGAGCGGAGGAGGGCATGGGAAACGGGAGTAAAGCGGAGTGGCGGCAGCTAGGAAAACTATTTTATGACGGAAGCCTGAAAGGACTCTCCCTGCGCGCCCCGAATCAGTGAATAAACCTTCTTCACTTCAGGAATCATAAAGAAGGACAGGGAACGAACGGAGTTGTATTGCGGACCGGACGTTGATCGCGCGAAGAAAATCAGAGAACCCGTTCCATCTTTATCGGCGGTGATGGAAAGATGGGGAACTTCTCCGATTCGCATGGAGGTGAGGGACTCACCACGTCGCCCGCGATCTTGTAAGAAGAGGAGGCGCTCGTTAGTTACGCCATAGAAGAGCTGACGCCGCAGTCTTGCGCTCAGGTAGTAACTGCCGCCTGCAAGATAAAGGCCCAAGCCCAGGAAGCCTGCGCCGACGATCACCATGGCGGGGCGGGGATCCGATCCGGTGTTGTCTTTTAAATAAAAAGGAAGAGGAATTATTCCGAATACAAATGAGAGCAGAGCGACCGATGCGGTGAGGAGAAGGATTCCAATTCCGATTCCGAAGAGGTCCGAAGGAACAAAGCGTAGCCCCTGAATCGGACGGCCATACCAAAGCAGACTTTCCTTTGGAAACAGTTCCGATTGGAGCTTCTCAAAAGCAGTTTGGTCTGACATGACTCATGGATAAGGCAGAGCGAGGGTTTCCGCCATGCGAAATGAGGCGGTCGGAACATATGATGATCTTCGATCAACGCGCATTCCCCTACCTTTTCCTCTTGACCCCTATCGCTCAGGCGTTAATCTGAATTTTTCGGTCCGCGCCTGCGGTGGGAACTCTAACGGGTTTCCCACCTTTTTTTTCCCCACTGCGGGTCATGGCCCGAAAGAGACTGGAAACTGTTATGAGCCAAGAATTTATTGCGGTATTGGATTACATGGAGAAAGAGCGCGGCATCAAGCGCGAACTTCTGCACGAAGCGGTGCACGCGGCCTTGCTGGCTGCGGCGCGCAAGAGCTTCGGGCCCGCCCGTGATCTCAGCGTCGATCTCGACCCCAAGACGGGCAAGATCCGCGCCATCGCGCGCCTGCTCGTGGTCGAAAAAGTCACCCAACCGCACGATGAAATCAGTATCCCCAAGGCGCGCCTGCTCAAGGCCGACGCCGCTCTCGGCGACACGGTTGAAGTCGATGTTAATACCAAGGATTTCGGACGCATTGCCGCCCAGGTTTTCAAGCAGGCGATGAACCAGACCCTGCGGGGCATTGAGCGCTCGATGGTCTTCGACGAATTCAAGGACCGCATGGGCGCGATCGTCACCGGAACGGTCCGCCGTTTCGAACGTTCCGACGTCATCATCGATCTCGGCAAATTTGAAGCCGTCATGCCTGCCCGCGAGCGCGTCCCGACGGAGGAATACACCCCCGGCGAGCGCATCCGCGCCTACGTCCTGGCGGTCGAAAACACGCCGCGCGGACCGGAGATCATCCTGTCGCGTAGCCACCCCAATTTTGTCCGCAAACTGTTCGAGCTGGAAGTCAGCGAGCTCAACGACAAGACCATCGAGATCAAGGCCATGGCCCGCGAGGCCGGCTACCGCACCAAGATCGCGGTCTGGTCCGCCAATGATAAGGTCGATCCCGTCGGCGCGTGCGTCGGCATGCGTGGCGCGAGGGTCAAGAACATCGTCCGCGAGCTCAACAACGAAAAGGTCGATCTCTTCAAGTGGTCGCCCAACATCCGCGAACTGGTGGTCGAGGCGCTCAAGCCCGCCAAGCTCAAGACGCTGGAAGTCGATGAAGCCGCGCACAAGGTCACCGTCCTGGTTGACGAAGAGAATCTTTCGCTCGCCATCGGACGCCGCGGTCAGAACGCGCGCCTGACCCAAAAGTTGACTGGCTGGGAAATTGACGTAAAGAAAGAAGAGGAAGTAGCTGCGCTCGGCTTCGAGCAAAAGCTGGCCAAGGCGACCGAAGCGCTGGCCCAGACGCTGCAGATTGAACCCGCCATCGCCGAGCAGATCGTGCGCGCCGGGTTCCTGAGCGTCGAAGGTGTGGCCGAGGTGGAAGCGGACGACCTGGTTGGTGCCGTGCCCGATCTCGATCCAGCCATTGCCCGACAGATTCACGAAAAAGCGCGGGGTTCACAGACCCCGGCCCAAGGATAAGTTTCCAAGAATTTTTATATTATGCCCAAGGAGGAAAAAGCAGCCGCCACAACCGCCGCACCACGTTCGACCAAGAAGGTGGCCGGAAAAGCTGCGCCCGCCGAGAAATCGGCCGAGAAGTCTCGGCCCGCCGCCAAGTCTGCCAAGGCCCCGGGTGAGAAAGTTCCTCATAAGAAAACGGAAGAAACCACTGTCGAGGAGCCCATCGTGACCCCTGTTATTGAAACCGCCGCGCCGGTGGAAGCCGTGGAACCGGTGGAACCAGTGGCCGAACCCGAGCCGGTCAGGAAGATCGCGCCGAAACGCTCGCTCCTCACCGCTTCCGAGCAGCGCCATATCGATAACATGGAAAAGGCCGTCGCGGGCACGGATGCTCCCGCAGCCGCGGCTCCGGCTGCGGCCTCCAGTCCGGCTCCCGCCAAGGAAGCTGTCGCCGCCGCCCCCGCGGGCATCGACGAAGCCGCCCTCGCGGCGCAGCAATTGCGCGACAAGATCGTTGTCATCAAGCCGCCGATCATCGTCAAGGATCTTGCCGCAAAGCTGGGCCTCAAGCCCTACCAGATCATCCATCACCTGATGGAAATGAACATTTTCACCAGCGCCAACCAGTCGCTGGAAGAGGAAGTGGCCCGCAAGCTTTCAATCAAGCTCGGCTTTACCTTCGAAATCGAGAAACGGGAAAAAGGCGCGGGCCAGGTCCACGCGCCGGTCAAGATCGTCGAACCACCCAAGCCCGCTCCCGCCGTCGCTTCCGAGCTCCAGCCCCGTCCGCCGGTCATCACCTTCATGGGCCATGTCGATCACGGCAAGACCTCGCTCCTCGACGCCATCCGCAAGGCGCGGGTTGCCTCCGGTGAAGCGGGTGGCATCACTCAGCACATCGGCGCCTACACGGTCAAACGTGGCACGCACACCATCACTTTTCTCGACACCCCCGGCCACGAGGCGTTCACCGCCATGCGTTCCCGCGGGGCCAACGTCACCGACATCGTCGTGCTCGTCGTCGCGGCGGATGACGGCATCATGCCGACCACGATCGAGGCGATCAACCACGCTCGCGCCGCCAAGGTGCAGATCATGGTGGCGATCAATAAAATCGATCTTCCCGGCGCGAATCTCGTTCGCGTGAAGGGTCAGTTGCAGGAACAGGGACTCGTGGCCGAGGAATACGGCGGCGAGACCATCATGTGCGAAGTCTCCGCGACCAAGGGCATCGGCATCGAGAAGCTGCTTGAAATGATGCTGCTCCAGGCTGAAATCCTGGAATTGAAGGCCAACCCGCACGGCCCCGCCCGCGGCTCAATTATTGAGTCGCAGTTCGAACAGGGGCGCGGCCCGACCGCCACCGCTCTTGTCCGTCACGGCACCCTGACCGTTGGCGATGCGATCCTGGCCGGTCCTTTTTATGGACGCGTCAAGGCGCTGATCAACGATCTCGGCCAGAATGTCAAAGAAGCAGGCCCGTCCATCCCGGTGAAAATCCTGGGTCTCAACGGCGCGCCTTCTCCCGGCGAGGAGTTCAACGTGCTTAAGAACGAGCGGGAAGCCCGCGAACTGGCCGAGGACCGCGCCGACAAGCTTCGGCTCGGCAAGCTCGAGGCGCCGCCACGCGTCACGCTGGAAAATCTTTTCGAAGCCATCGCGGACGAACAGCACAAGGTGCTCAAGTTGATCATCAAGGGCGATGTCCAGGGTTCCGTGGAAGCCATCGTCGCCTCGCTCAAGAAAATCGAAAGCAAGAAGATCGATCTCGATATCGTTCTCGCCTCGGCGGGCGCGATCTCCGAATCCGACATCCTGCTTGCGAAGGCCTCCGGCGCCGTGGTCATCGGCTTCAATACGAAGACCGATAATTCCGCGGCCAATGCGGCCAAGCGCGAGGGTGTTCAGATCAAGCTTTTCAGCATCATTTACGAACTGCTCGATCAGGTGAAGGAAGCCATGGTTGGCCTGCTCGATCCCGAACTGCGCGAAACTCCGCTCGGTACTGCGGTGGTCAAACAGGTCTTCCAACTTTCGAAATTCCCCGTCGCCGGTTGCAGTGTCCAATCGGGCCGCATCGTTCGCAATGCGCGCGCCCGCGTCGTGCGCCGCCGTCAACCGATTTACGATGGCGCGGTTGCCACGCTCAAGCGTTTCCAGGATGACGCCAGCGAAGTTCGGGCAGGTTTGGAGTGCGGTATTCGTCTGGGCGATTTCAACGAATATCTGCCCGACGACATCATCGAGTGCTACCAGCTCGAAAAGTTCACGCAGACATTGTAAGGACGTTGTCATTGCTCTAGCCATTTTCGCTCTAAAAAAACCGCGAATTAAGCGAAAATAGTTAGGCTCGTCCTTGCTTCTGATGGGCGGCAATTATAGCATGGGATACTTTAGTTCACCTGCGACGTACCAAGAACTGCTGTGGCTGCCAACGACGACTATATCCTTGAACTCCTGATCAAGCATGGCTTGATCCAACCTTCCGACATGGAAGACGCGCGGCGCGCCTCCAGCAATAACGGCCATGGGCCGGTGGAGGAACTGGTCCGAAGTGGACTGGTTACCGATCGTGATATTCTCCGCACCACGGCCGCCGAGGCCGGGGTCGATCTCGTGGAACACATCGAGAATGTGCCGGAGGAAGCGGTCAAAGCCATCCCGCGGTCACTCGCCTTCCGCCTTTCGGTCATGCCGTTGAGCCTCGAAGGCCGTCACCTGCGCGTCGCCTTGAGCGATCCCTTTAATTTCGACGCGGTTGATACGCTGACCAAGGAACTCCGCTACGACATCGATACGGTCGTCGCCCCGGCGGACCAGATCGAAGCGGCCATCAAGCGCCATTACGGCAATGCCTCCGAGATGGTCAACTCGCTCATCGGCGGTTACCAGGGCGATGAACTTCAGCTGAAGGAAAAGGCCTCGGACGATGGCGGCGGGAGCGGCAACGACGACGCCCATATCATCCGACTGGTTAATTTGATGATTCTCGAGGCGCATCGCCTGCGCGCGAGCGATATTCACATCGAGCCGCTGGAAAAGCGCCTCCGTCTTCGTTACCGGATCGATGGCGTGCTCCAGGTGATGACCGATCCGCCCAAGAAGCTGCAAGCCGCGCTGATCAGCCGTCTCAAGATCATGTCCAACATGAGCATCGCGGAAAAGCGGTTGCCGCAGGACGGTCGCATCCAGTTGCGCACCTCGGACGGCCGTACCTCGATCGATCTGCGCGTTTCCACCATCCCGACAAACCATGGCGAATCGGTCGTCATGCGTATTCTCGACAAGACGAGCCTCACGCTCGGGTTGCCGGAACTGGGGTTCCTTTCCGACGATCAGGCCACGATCGAGCGCATCCTGAATCTGCCCGACGGCATCTTTCTCGTCACCGGCCCGACCGGCTCCGGCAAGAGCACGACGCTCTACGCCTGTCTCAATGTCATCAACAAGCCCGACCGCAAGATCATCACGGTGGAGGACCCGGTGGAATATCAGCTCACCGGTGTCAACCAGGTTCCGGTGAATGAAGATGTCGGCATGACCTTCGCCGCCGCTCTCCGCGCCATGTTGCGCCAGGCGCCGAACATCATCATGGTCGGTGAAATTCGTGATTTGGAAACGGCGTCCATCGCGATCAATGCGTCGCTCACCGGTCACTTGGTTTTCAGCACGCTGCACACCAACGACGCGCCCAGCGCCGTCACCCGTCTCGTCGATATCGGCGTGAAGCAGTTCCTCGTCGCTTCCTCCGTCCGGGCCATCATGGCGCAACGTCTCGTGCGCCGCATTTGCAGCGCCTGCACCGAACCCTATGAGCCGACCGAAACGGAACTGCGGGCGCTCAACCTGAAGCCGGACCAGCTCGAGCACGCCAATTTCCGCAAGGGCCACGGCTGCGATAAATGTCGCGGCACCGGTTACAAGGGCCGCATGGGCATCTTTGAAATTTGTGTGCTCGACGATGAAATCCGCCGCATGGTGAATGAGAAAATGAGCGTGGCCTCCATTCGCCAGCGCGCCCGCGATCTGGGCATGCGCACGCTCCGCGAAGACGGCATCCGCAAGGTGCTCGGCGGGATGACCACGCCGGACGAAGTCATCACCGCCACGATGGGAGACAAGGACTAGCCGCTATGAATCCCGAACTTCTCCTCACGTTCCTGCGGGACAACGGCAAGATCGAGGACATGCAGATGACGGAGCTGCTCGACGAGCAGTCCCGCACGGGCAAACCGATCGAGGACGTCATCTCCAACAGCGGCGCCATGCCGGTGGCCGAGATGTACCAGATGATCGCGCAGGCGCTCGGCACCGAAGTGGTCGATATCTCCGCGATGGAATTTCCGCCGGAACTGCTCAGCCTCGTTCCACCGCAGACCGCGCGACTGCAAGGCGTGCTGCCCCTGCATTTCGACGGGCAGGTCCTTCGGGTGGTGGCGGCCAATCCGCTCGATCCAAACGTGGTCGATAATCTCCGGTTTGCGACGCAGAAGGACATCATGCTCTACGTCGCGCCTCCGGCGCAGATCCAGGCGACGATCGAGCGTTACTATGGCTCGGAAGTCTCCGACATGGAGGACGTGCTGGCCAATCTCGCCGGCGACGCCGCCGCCAAGGAGAACAATGGCGAGATGATCGATATTGAGGGTGCCTCCTCCGCGCCGATCATCAAGTATGTAAACACGGTCATCGCGCAGGCGATCCAGGCGCGGGCGAGCGATATCCACTTCGAGCCCTTCGAACACGATTTCAAGATCCGCTATCGCGTGGATGGCTCGCTCTATGAAATGTCGCCCCCGCCGAGAAGTCTCGCCACGTCCGTCACCTCCCGCATCAAGGTCATGTCTAGCATGAACATCGCGGAACGGCGCGTGCCGCAGGATGGCCGCATCCAGACTACCATGGCTGGACGCCAGGTCGATTTGCGCGTCTCCACGCTACCGACGCAGTTCGGGGAAAGCGTCGTGCTCCGCGTGCTCGATCGTACCACGGTCAAGCTCGACCTCAGCTCGATCGGCATGCCCAAGGGGATCTACGATTACATCTGTCGGGTGATCGAGAAACCGAACGGCATCTTTATTGTCACCGGCCCCACCGGCTCCGGCAAGACGACCACGCTTTACGCCTGCCTGAACCGGATCAACACCGACGACGCCAAGCTGCTCACGGCGGAGGAACCGGTTGAATACGAAATCGAGGGCATCCAGCAGGTGCCGATCAACGAAGCCATCGGGCTGACCTTCGCCCGCGCCTTGCGCGCCTTTCTTCGCCAGGATCCCGACCGCATCATGGTGGGAGAAACACGCGATCTGGAAACCGCGCAAATCGCCATCCAGGCCTCGCTCACCGGCCACATGGTTTTCACCACGCTCCATACCAATGATGCACCCGGCGCCGTGGCGCGTCTCATCGACATGGGCGTCGAACCCTTCCTGATCGCATCCTCGCTGGAAGGCGTGCTCGCACAGCGCCTGGTGCGCAAGATTTGTCCCGGTTGCCGGACGCCCTATGAGCCGACCGAAGCGATTCTCCGGCAGATCGGCCTTTCCGTGCACGATATCGGAGACAAGAATTTCTACTACGGGACCGGCTGCGAGCAATGCAATCATACGGGATATAAGGGCCGCAAAGGTATCTACGAACTGCTCGACATCACGGAGCCGATTCGCGAACTGATCACGGCCCGGGCCCCCTCGGTCGTCATCCGGCAGAAGGCGATCGAGCTCGGCATGAGCACGCTTCGCGCCGACGGACTGCGCAGCATTTTCGAAGGCGAAACCACCATTGAAGAAGTCCTGAAATACACCTAGTCCTCCCCTCCAACCCAACCTCACCCAAGACCATGGCCAAATTCTCCTACACCGCGGTGGATGCCCGCGGCAAGCAAGCCAACGGCGTCATTGACGCGAACGATCAAAACGACGCCATTGCCCAGATTCGACAGCTCGGGTTTTACCCGCAACGCCTGGATGAAACCAAGGACGCGGAGGCCGCCGTCGAAGACAAGCCGAAGCTGAAGAAGAAGAGCGGCAAGGTCAAAATGAAGATCCTGACGATCTTTACCCGGCAATTAGCCACGCTGATCGACGCCGGTCTGCCACTTCTGCGCAGCCTCAACACGCTGGCGAAGCAGGAGCGCAATCCGGTCATGCGCGCCACCATGGCGAACCTGGCCACCTCGGTGGAAAGCGGCAGCACCTTCTCCGAAGCGCTGGCCCAGCATCCGGGAATCTTCAATAAGCTCTATGTTAACATGGTCAAGGCGGGCGAGCTCGGCGGTGTACTCGAAATCGTTTTGACCCGCCTGGCCGAGTTCCAGGAAAAGTCTCAAAAGATCAAGGGCAAGGTCGTTTCGGCGATGGTCTATCCGCTCGTCGTGCTCGTGATCGCGCTGGCCATCTTGTCCTTCCTGCTCGTCTTCATCGTGCCGAAGTTCCAGCAGATCTTCCAGGACGCGCTGCCCGGGCAACCCCTGCCGGGCATCACGATGTTCGTCATCACACTCAGCCACATCCTGATTTCCCAGTGGTATTTCGTCCTGGGTGGAATTGCCGCTCTCGTCGTTGGGTACAAGGTCTTCGCCAGCACGCCGGCGGGCGCCGTCATTCTCGATCGCCTCGCCCTGCGTCTGCCTATCTTCGGAGACCTGATGAGCAAGACGGCCATCTCCCGCTTCAGCCGCACGCTGGGAACGCTGATTAGCAGCGGTGTGCCGATTCTCCAGGCCTTGAATATCACCCGGGACACGGCGGGCAATTATGTCGTCGCCCACGCCATCTCGAAGATTCATGACAGCGTGAAGGAAGGTGAATCGGTTGTCGGCCCCATGGAGGCCTCCGGTGTATTTCCGCCGATGGTGACCAGCATGGTGCAGGTCGGCGAAGAGACCGGGCAATTGCCCGACATGTTGGTGAAGGTCGCCGACGTCTATGAAGGCGAAGTCGACAACGTCGTCACCAGCCTGACCAGTATTCTCGAGCCGATCATGATCGTCATGCTCGCGGTGATCGTCGGTACGATCGTCATTGCGCTGTTCATGCCGATGGTGAAGCTGATCACGGGCATGAGTGCCCAGACCGGAAGCTAAAATTGCCTTCCCGTGGCGATCCTGGATCGCCACGGGAATCCGCTTTTAGGGAAGGAGGACTTTCCCGGTAGAGGAAAGAAAGCGCCGCGGGAGAATCGGCTTCGCCTACATCCCAAAGTGCAACTGATCGGAGATGCTGGGCTGCTCGACCAATTCGATGATCCGGTCCACCTGGACGTGCTCCTGCACCAGTTTCTGGATCAATCCGATCTTGTCGGAATCACCCACCTCGGTCTTGACCGTCATGCGGGCAATCGTCGTCGTGGCGCTGGAGACATCGGCGCGGGTGGAGATGAAAGGGATGGAGCGTTGCCGGATCAATTCAAGCACACTCTCGTGAGGCATGATCCCGTCGGTCAGGACCACGCCGGCCAGATGACCGCGTGAAGGTGTCTTGGAATCCTCATTGAGGATCATCATGATCAGGTCCTCGCGATCGCCGGGCGTGATGATCAGCGTGCCGGGATTGAGCAGCCGTCCCGCATGGCGGGAGGACATGGCGCCCACGCCGATCTTGGCGATGCGCCGCCGTTTGTGCTGCGCCCCCGCGATGAATTCGCCCTTCAGGTGGAGACAGGCCTGGTTGACGGTCGGTTTATAAAGCTCGGTGTGAAGCGGAATCATGCCCAGCAGGGGCAGGCCAAGCTTGGCGAGGCCGAGCGTGGCGTATTCCTTGAGCATCGCCATCTTGTCGGGCATGACCTTATTGATGATCGCGCCGATGACCTCGACGCCATGCTTCTCAAAGAGCGCGAGATTCATGCTGATCTCATCGATGGGACGGCCAATTCCGCCGCGGCTCACGATGATGACTTTGGCCCGGAGCAGTTTCGCCACGGTGGCGTTGGAAAGATCGAAGACGCTCCCGACCCCGGCGTGCCCGGTGCCTTCGATAATGACGAAATCTTTTTCCCACGCCGCGATGTCGAAGGCGGTGCGGACCCGGTCATGTAACTGGTGCGTGATGCCGCCGGAAAGATAACGCCGGGTGAAATCGGGCTCGACCGCAATTGGGCTCATCGCGCGCAGAGGGGTGCGGACCCTATAGGTGTCGTTCATCAACACCGTGTCCTCGTCGATCTTGGCGCCCTCGACCTCCACGAAACGCTGGCCGACCGGCTTGATGTAGCCCATGCGGGGGAAGCGCTCCTGCAGCGCCGCGAACAGGCCGACGGAGGTGGTGGTCTTGCCGTCGTCCATCCGTGTCGCCGCCACGAAAATACGGGGCGTGATGGTGTTGCGTAAAACCAGTTCGTTGGGAATGGGCAACGGTGAGTCGAGGAAAACGGAGTTGGCCATAAGCAAAAAATCGAAGGCTAGGCGGTGCCGTTTTTCCCCTCGTTCACAACGTCGCGGGGGCAGCTTCGTACCGGGCGGCTCCCTGGTCGGGGTAAAGCCGGCGATACTCGATGGCCTGCATGCTTACAATCGCGGCAACACCGACGATTTCATGCACGCTCGCGCCGCGCGAAAGATCGGCGGCCGGCTTGTCCAGCCCGAGCAGGATCTGGCCGTAGGCCTCGCCGCCGGTCAGGCGATGCACCAGCTTCACCGCGATATTGCCCGAGTTCAAGTCGGGGAAGACGAGGACGTTCGCCTGGCCCGCCACCGGGCTTCCCGGCGCTTTGATCTCGGCGATTTCCTTGATCAGGGCTGAATCGACCTGGAGCTCGCCGTCGATTTCGCCGATCTGCTTTTTCTCGAAGAAGATCTGCTTGGCGAGCGCCGTGGCGGCGACGATCTTTTCTGTGTCCTGCGTCTGGGCGGAACCCTTGGTCGAGTAGGAAAGCATGGCCACGCGGGGAATCGCACCGGTCAACTGGCGGAAGAGCCGCGCCGATTCGGTCGCAATGGTCGCGAGCTGATCGACATTCGGATTCGGGATGACGCCGCAATCGGCGAAGGTAAAGACTCCCTTGTTGCCATACTCGGTGAGCGGAACCTGCAGAACGACGCAGGAGGAGATCGACTTCACGCCCGCGAGCGGTTTGATCAGCTGGAAGAGTGGCCGCAGGATGCTGCCCGAGTTCGAGGTCGCGCCGCCGACCAGGCCGTCGACCTGGCCGTTTTGCAGCATAAGCGCGCCAAAATAATTGGGGTTCGTAACGATCTTCTTCGCATCGGTGTCGGCAATGCCGCGGTAGCGGGCGAGTCCTTCCAGACGCTTGACGAAAAGAGGCAGATCCTCCGCCTGCTCCGGATCGATCACGAGGATCTTGTTCAGGGAGACTTTTGCCTGTTGGGCAGCCGCTTCCACTTCGGCCTTCTTACCCAGCAAGACGGCGACCCCGAGACCAAGATGAACGAATTCGGCGGCGGCCTGAAGGACGCGCGGTTCGGTTCCCTCGGGGAACACGACCCGCTTGGGATGCGAGCGAAGTTTGTCGAAAACACTTTCAATGAATTTCATGAGTCAGAGCGAAGAAAAAAGGTTTTGGCCCGGCGGGCAGGAGAGCGTCCGAAGGCGATTCGATCAGAGAGAACGGCAGGGGATGTTCATGCCAATTAAAAATGGGAGACTATCTCTTTCACGTCAGGCTGTCGAGCAATCTTGCCCCTGGCGCCGGTCACTCAATAGCGCGGCACAGTGGAATCGACCGAGGTGGACCAGGCATCGATTCCGCCAGTGAGATTTAAGACGTCATCGTAACCCTGGGCCTTCAAAAAGGCTTGGGCGCGGGCCGAGCGCATCCCGTGGTGGCAATAAAGAACGATCTTTTCCTCCGGCGCGAGCTGCGCCGGGGCCAGTTGCTGGAATTGGCTGAGCGGAATCAGCTCGGCTTCGGGCAGGCGTGCGACCGCCCATTCATCGGACTCGCGGACGTCAATCAGGCGGAAATCCTTGCCCATTTCGAGGCGCGCCTTGAGTTCTTGGGGCGTAATGTTCATCGGGTGAAGCAGATTGTTCCGCGCGGGGGCGGGATGCAAGCCCTTGTCGCTACGGGATGAAGGAAATGGAGGGCAGGTTTGCCATGCAAATGTAACATATAGCAGGCTTGCCGCTGCCGAAGAGGGGCGTTTACATGGCGGTCAGACGGACACTCTGTGACGAACCATCCATATGCAACATAAAATTCTGATCGTTGATGACGAAACCGACGTACTCGACATGCTGCTGATCAACCTGCGGGCGGCCGGCTTCACGGTCATTGCGGTGGAGGATGGAGCACAGGCCCTGGTCAAGGCCCGCACCGAATCGCCCTCGCTCATTATTCTCGATCTGATGTTGCCGAAGATGTCCGGTATCGAAATCTGCAAGGTGCTGAAGAGCGATGTGGCTACGCGCGGCATCCCGGTCATCATGCTCACGGCCAAGGCCGAGGAAGTGGACAAGATCGTCGGGCTCGAAATCGGCGCGGACGATTACGTGACGAAGCCTTTCAGCCCACGCGAATTGATCCTGCGGATCAACCGTTCGCTGCGGCGTGGTAAGGACAAGACGCCGGGATTGGAAAAGATGACCATCGGCGAACTGGTACTCGATCACGCGCGGCACGAGGTAACGATCCAGGGTGAGCCGGTCGAACTGACCGCAACGGAATTCAAATTACTCGCGCTCTTGATGGATCGCCGCGGACGAGTCCAGGGCCGTGATCGCCTGCTCAATGATGTGTGGGGATACGAAAGCATCATCGATACTCGCACCGTGGATACGCATGTCCGCCGCCTACGGGAGAAGATGGGCGCGCTGGCTTCCTATATCGAGACGGTGCGCGGCGTCGGTTATCGCATCGCCGAGGGCGAGCCGGTTCCGCAGACCTCGGAAGTTTCCTAGTTACGGGATATCAATCGGGATATTCGTCCGAGCCTTGCACCCAAAGGAACGACTGAATATCGATCATATCACGCGGACGGTCGCGTCAAAATTGCCGTCATCCTGAGCTTGTCGAAGGATCAGGTCGGTTGCCTCTTGTTTTTAGCGAGCCGGAATTGATCCTTCCTCATGCTAATTTTTTCAATTTTTGAGAGGGTAAGGACTCCAGATTGTACCACTTGGAATTCTTGGCCGCCCTTTTCCGCAGCAATTTGATTCAAGCTTTGGCGACCTGTTAGATCACCCAAATCTCAGGACTGATGACAAACTCTTCGTAAGGGCAATCTGTACTTTGAAATCGCAGCTTTGCTCCGCCCGTCAGCGTGATGGAAAACTCGTGGCTAGCCTCAATCTTCCAAGCTATGGCATCTCTACCGGCAATGCGTGGGAGCGCTGTCACATCTGCCCACCACGGCTCTGCTTGCTCAAATACCACTATGGATTTGCCCTCCAACTCGACGACCACCCTGCCCTGACATAAAATCGCGTGCGATGAATCGAAATGGAACTGCAAATCATACGGCCCGATGCAAATCTGATTGAGCTGCCTGCCAACGAGCTTTTCGAGTGTAAATCCTGATGGAATTGGTCCCATATGATAGACGGTTAACCCATAGAGCATGAGCCAAACGGATTTGAAAGCAACCTAGCATGGAGACTATGGCGAAGGTTCGCTATCACTCCTCAAAATAATGCCTTTTTCAGCAAGCCTTTACAGCTCGATCAGGCCCTGGCAGTAGGTTTTCGCCTGCCCGGCGATCTTCACCCGGTCGCCCAAGGCTTCGCAGAAAAGTTCACCGCCGCGCGGAGAAAGTTGGCGGGCCGTGAGCTCCTTTTTGCCGAGGCGTTCCGCCCAGTAAGGAATCAGGGTGCAATGAGCGGAACCGGTCACGGGATCCTCGGGAATCCCGGCGCGGGGAGCAAAGAAACGGGAAACGAAATCCACCTCGCGACCTGGAGCCGTGACGATAATTCCAAACGTGTCCCATGCGGCCAGCCGTTCCAGATCGGGACGGAGATGGCGGACCTGCTCCTCATCTTTGAGGACGAAAAGGTAGTCGCGCGCCTTGCCACAGAATTCCGGCGCGGCCGAAAGCGCGAGGGCGGTATCGGCGGGAGGTTCGAATGCGATTGCGGGACGCGCTGGAAAATTCATCGCGAGGCGGCCCTTTTCCCTGCTCACGTGCAGCGAGCCGCTCCGGGTGAGAAAGGTGATTTCCGGCTGTGCTTCGCCGCCGTGATGCCAGAGGGCGTGGGCCGCGGCGAGGGTGGCATGGCCGCAGAGATCGACCTCCATCCGGGGCGAAAACCAGCGCAGGGCGTACTGTCCCGGCGACTCGGGCACATAAAAGGCCGTCTCGGAAAATTGGTTCTCCGTGGCGATTCGTTGCAGAAGCTCATCTGGCAGCCACTGCTCCAAAGCGCAGACCCCGGCGGGATTGCCACCGAAGGGCTCGTGCGTGAATGCCTGGATTTGATAGTAGGGAATCTGCATGGGGAGAATTCAAAATAGCGCCCCGTCCCGGAGTTTTCCATTGGCAAGATGGTCGCACTGATGAAAATTAGCGTGATGGATACTTCGGCCTCCCCCGCTTTTGCCGTTGAGACGATCGGGCTCACCAAGCGGTACCCGCTTTCCTGGAAACGCAAGATCGTGTTGGCCCTTGATCACCTCGACCTGCAAATCCGGCCCGGCGAAGTCTTTGGCCTGCTCGGTCCCAACGGCTCGGGCAAGAGCACGACGCTCAAGTTGCTTCTCGGGCTCGCCATTCCCAGCGAGGGGGAGGCGCGCATATTTGGCCTCCCGCCGGACAGCCTCGAGGCGCGTGCGCGGGTTGGTTTTCTGCCGGAGAATCCCTATTTCTACGCCTTCCTGACCGGCGACGAGACCTTGCGTTTTTACGGCAAACTCTGCGGCGTGACCGGCGCAAAACTGGAAAAACGGATCGAGGAATTGATCGATCTTGTCGGCCTGCAAAACGGGCGCGAGCGGCCCCTGCGCTCCTATTCGAAGGGCATGCTGCAACGCATCGGACTCGCGCAGGCGCTCATTCACGATCCCGATCTGCTCTTTCTCGACGAGCCGACCGCCGGGGTCGATCCGTTGGGCTCGTCGCAGATCCGGGACCTCATCCTGCGCTTGAAAAAAATGGGCAAGACCGTGGTTTTTTCCTCGCATCTCCTGGAACAGGTGCAGGAGGTGGCCGATCGCGTGGCCATTTTCTCGCTCGGGAAAAAGGCGTTGGAAGGCTCGTTGGAGGCGATGCTGGTCGAGAACCAGAGCACGCAAATCAATCTGCCCGCCGAACTGAGTGCCGAGCAACAGGAACGGGTCCGCCAACTCCTCGTCCAGGCCGGAGTCGGCGCGGCGGAGATCCGCTTTACCCGCCCGCATCTTTCGCTCGAACAACTTTATTTGCGCACCATCCAAAAAGCCCCCGACGCCAATCCGCCGACCCACCCTCGTCCATGATCTCCTCCCTTAAACGCATCATCGCCATCGGCCGTAATACGCTGACCGAGGCCGTGCGCCAACGTGTGCTTAGCGTCCTGCTGATTTTTGGCCTCGTGATGGTCGCCTGTTCCGTCTTTTTCTCGAAGCTGCTCATCGACGAGCAGATCAAGTTCGTGAAGGATTTCGGCTGCGGTGCGATCGGCCTGTTCGGCTTTGCCATCGCGCTGCTTTCCACTGCGCAGCTTATCCCGCAGGAACTGCACAACCGGACCATCTATACCATCCTGGCCAAGCCGGTCCGGCGCGTCGAATTTTTGCTCGGCAAATTTCTCGGCGTGGTCCTCCTGCTTTCCCTCTCGGTCATGCTCATGTCGATCGCCTTTGCGGGCGCGCTTTATTGGCAGGAGTGGCAGGGAATCGATTCGACCCAGATCGGCTACGACCAGCGGACGCCTCACTGGCAGAGCTCACCGGACATGGTCAATATGTATCAGCGCGATATTCTCGAAATCGAGAACCAGGTGCGGGATCCGCAACTGATCGAGGCAATTCTCCTTATCTTCGCCAAGCTCGTCATGACCTCCGGCATTGCCCTTTTGATTTCCACCTTCGCCACCTCGTCGATTTTCACCATCGTCACGACCTTCATGATTTACCTGATCGGCCACATGGAAACGGTGGCGCGGCAGGTCTGGCTCGGCCGTGGCGCGGAGACGACGCTTTATCAAAGCGGGTTTCTGGGGATTCTTTCCCTACTCATTCCCGACATGAATTCGTTCACCATCGTGGATGAAATCCTGGCCGGGAATCGGGTGCCTTGGGCGCATACCTTCAACCTGCTCGGTTATGCGGGCGTCTACCTGATCGTCTTACTGGCCTTGAGTGAAATCTCGTTCCGTTATCGCGAGCTATGAACACCACGCTTCCACTTTGGTTCCGGCTTCGGCGCGCGTTTTTCTTCGCGCTGCTGCTGGGCCTCTGGGCGCCGGTGAAAATCGTCTGGGAGCAGCACATCGCACACGAGCAGGATCTCCTGCGCTACCATGACGTGCCCATGACGCGGGAATTGCGCGATGAACTCGGGCAGGGCCTGACCATCGGCATGCTGAGTGGGATGCGCAGCGTGGTGGCCGATCTTGTCTGGCTCAATGTCACCGTCGCCTGGGAGGATGAGCAATGGTTCAAGATGGAGGGTTACATCAATCTTTGTACCTCCCTGCAGCCCCGATCGATTACGTTTTGGGACATCGGTGGCTGGCAGTTGGCCTGGAACGCTTCCGTCTCGGCCATGTACGATCGGAAGCAGCCCGATCCGATGAAACGTCTGAAGGCTTCACGTTTCTGGATTCAGAAGGGGCTCGAAGTTTATCTGCGGGGGATTGAGAACAATCCCGAACATTTCGACATGTGGGCGGCCACGGCACGGCTTTATGAGCAGCGCCTGGGGGACTACGAAAAGGCGGCTTATTATTACGAGCAGGCCAGTTTGCGCCCGGACGCCCTGGCTTTTTACGAACGATTTCCGGCGATTATGTACGGGAAGGCGGGGGACGATCAGGCGGCTTTTGCGGCCTGGACCCGTCTTTGGAATCGGTTGACCCCAGAGCAACGGCTGGAAAAACAGCATCAGTTGGGGGCCTGGCAGTATGCGGCTATTCGAAAACTGGAAGATAAACTTTCGATCCCTAAAGAAAAAAGAGTCTTTCCCAATTAAGAGTGTCTCACTAGGTTAGCCATTCCCGGCTTCGCGCCGGACGAACTTGCATGAGATTTGGCATATTTGGCGACATCCACAGTAACCTCGAAGCCTTAGAGGCGGTTCTGGAGGACATGCAGGCCCAGGCTGTCACCCATACGGTATGCATCGGCGATATCGTTGGTTACAACGCCAACCCCCGCGAGTGTCTTGAAATCGTACGCGCCCTCGGCTGCCCCATCGTCAAGGGCAACCATGACGAGGAAGCCTCGGAAGGCCGCGAGGTCGAACACTTTAACGACATGGCGCTCTCGGCCATTCGCTACACGCGCCAGCAGTTGACCAAGGAACAGCGTGAATTTTTACGCGCCCTGCCACTGCAACGCCCGGTCAACGCCTTTACCGTTGTTCACTCGACCCTCGATCAGCCTAACCGCTGGGGCTACGTCTTTTCCTGTCTCGAGGCGGAGAGCAGTTTTCAGTACCAGAAGACCAACATCTGTTTCTTCGGGCACACCCACGTTCCGCACGTTTTCATCCGCGATACCAAGGTGCACGAGTTCTTCTACAAGAAGATCGATATCCAGCCGGAGAAGAAATATTTCGTGAATGTCGGAAGCGTCGGCCAGCCTCGCGATGGCGATTGGCGCGCGGCCTACGTGATTTACGATTCCGGCGCCAGCACGATTGAGTTGCGCCGTCTACCCTATGATCTTGCCAAGGCTCAGGCCAAGATTATGAATGCCGGTTTGCCCGCGCGTCTGGCCGAGCGGCTTGCCAACGCGGTTTAGCGAATCCTGGTTTCTCAGGGGGCTCCCCGATGGCCCCTCGCGTGCCAATTACGTTACAAGACGCTAACTTTATCTGGAAAACTTGCCCTTGGCTCTCCGGGCTCTAACTTGAGAGGAGCTTCTCATGCAACTTTTGATCGATCTTCACTGCCATTCCCGCTTCTCGGCGGATGGCGTGGCGGAACCCGAAGCGCTCGTGGCCGAGGCCCGCACCAAGGGTTTGCACGGCTTTGCCATCACCGACCATAATACCAGCGCCTGCGTCGATTACTTCGAACAGCACGGCTTCCTGAACAAGGAGGGCCTGCCGGTCGATGGACTTCTCATCATTCCCGGCCAGGAAATCACGACGGCGGAGGGTCATTTATTGGCCCTCGGGGTGCGGCTGCCGGATAATCTGAAAGGCATTCCGGCGCTGGAAGCGGTGGAACTGATCCATCAGGAAGGCGGACTGGCCATTCCGCCCCACCCTTACGATTTTTTCCGGGCGGGCATCCGTCAACCGGTGTTGGAGACGCTGGATCTCGATGCCCTGGAGGTCTTTAATGCGGCGACGACGCTGAAGCGTTACAACCGCCTGGCCTTCAATTACGCGCAGGCGCGGGGACTCCCGATGACCGCCTCGAGCGATGCCCACGATCATGTGGCGCTCGGCACGGCTTACAGCATTCTGGAAGCGAACGAATTTTCCGTGGCGGGCGTGCTGGAGGCGATTCGGAAGGGCCCGGCCCTTCGCCAGCGTTATCTGACTCCGGCCAATGCCTTCAAGAAGACCTGGAACAACGTGTTCCGCCTGCGCCGCCGTCGCAAGCCGAAGCCGGAAATTGTGGCTTGATGCCGCTCTATCCCCCGGCTCTGAAGATTGCGAAACAGCAACCGAGGCTGGTGCCGCCTTCCCCGGGCCGCGTTAAATCTTTGTTAGAGAAGCCGCTGGAGCTTGCGCTAGAGGGGAGTTGACGGGATATTCAGCCGACTCGACCTATGCTGGACATTCGTAAAATTCGTGAAAACCCCGATTTCTATCGGGAACGCCTCGCCCGCCGCAACTCGGGGGATGAGAAGTCGGTTGCCCTTTTGCTCGCGTTGGACGAGAAACGGCGCAAGACCTTGCAGGAAAGCGAGGCCTTAAAAAGCGAGCGCAACCGGGCCAGCAAAGAGATCGGCGCGATCAAGGCCAAGGGCGGCGACATCGCCGAAAAATCGGCCGAGGTCAAAAAGATCGGCGAACAAATAAGTGCCCTCGATCAGGAAATCGTCCGGATCGAAACGGAGCAGAACGATCTGCTTCTGCGCACGCCGAATATCAATCACGATTCCGTTCCCGTCGGCACCAGCGCGGCGGACAACCGCGTCGAACGCATCGTCGGCGAACCGGTGAAGCTTGATTTCAAGCCGAAGCCCCACTGGGAAATCGGCGCGCAACTGGGCCTGATCGATCTCGAGGCCGCCACGAAAATTTCCGGCAGCGGCTTCATTGTCTTTCGCGGCGCGGGCGCCCGCCTGCAACGCGCCCTCATTAATTACCTGCTCGATCTGCATACGCTCCAGCACGGCTACACCGAAGTCTCGCCGCCTTTCCTCGTGCGGGGGGAAAGCATGATCGGCACCGGCCAACTGCCGAAATTCGCGGAGGACATGTACCGGGTTGAGGAGGAGCCGCCGCTTTATCTCGTCCCTACCGCCGAGGTGCCGGTGACCAATCTGCATCGCGAGGAAATTCTCGCCGCCGATCGTTTACCGATCCGTTACGCGGCCTACACGCCCTGCTTCCGCCGTGAGGCCGGCAGCGCGGGCAAGGACACGCGGGGCATGATCCGCGTGCACCAATTCGACAAGATCGAGCTGGTCCATCTCGTCACCCCCGAGGAGTCATACGCCACGCTGGAAGTGCTGGTCGGCCATGCCGAGCGGGTGCTAAAGGATCTCGGCCTCCACTATCGGGTGCTTTCACTTTGTACCGGCGACATTGGCTTTGGAGCCGCGAAGTGCTATGATTTGGAGGTTTGGGCTCCCGGAGTGGGAGCATGGCTCGAGGTTTCATCGTGCAGCAACTTTGAGGATTTCCAGGCACGGCGCATGAATTTGCGCTATAAAAACGGCGAAGGTAAAAATATTTTCTGTCATACCCTTAACGGTTCCGGCCTGGCCCTGCCGCGGCTTTTCATCGCCCTGCTGGAGACTTATCAACAGGCCGATGGGCACGTTTTGATTCCCGAACCCCTGCGTCCCTATCTCGGAGGACAGCAGTCGCTTTAAATTTTATGGTATCCCCCTCGAAGCACCTCCACGGCTGCCACGCGCTTTTCCTGGCCGCCTCATTCCTCACGTTGACGCTCACGGGTTGGGCCCAGGATGCCGCTCCACCAGCGACGACCGATAACACCCCCGCCACGGTCGCTCCCGGAACGCCGCTGCCGGCGGCGGGCGGCAACCAGGAACCGGGCGATGACAAGGCCAAGGGGACGGCTCCGGCTTCGCCTCAACTCAAGTCGGACGGCCATGATTCCGCCTCCGCCCTGTCTCCGATCAAGCCGATGATCGTCCACTCCGAGCGCGACGCCGAAATCGGCCGCATCGTGGGCAAGTTGATCGAGGACGATCACTACCTTCAGGTCCCGATCACCGCCGACATGTCCCAGCGGTGGCTGAAGAATTACTTCCTCGCGCTCGATTACAATCATCTCTTCTTCCTCCAGAGCGATATCGACGAGTTCACCGCGAAGTACGGCAACAGCCTCGGTGATCTCCTCCTGCATAATGACAATGAGGACATCGCGGTCGAACCCGCCTTCGAGATCTTCAAGCGTTACCTCCAGCGGGTGAAAGAGAACGTCGCCCTGGCCGAAAACCTGGTACATGACAAATATGATTTCGCCAAGAACGAGTCGTTCACCATTCCCACGAACAAGTCGCCCTGGTTGAAGGATGCCGCCTTCTCGGAATCGATCTGGCGCGGTCAGGTGAAGGCCGATCTCCTGAACGGCCTGCTCGATAAGAAATCGACCACCGACACCGTCAAGCGGATCACCAAGCGTTACGATTCCCTCCTGCGCGAGCGCGAGGAAATGGATGACATGGACGTGCTCGAATATTATCTCAGTGCGCTGACTCACGCTTACGATCCGCACTCCGATTACTTCCAGCCGGATGAAGCGCAGAACTTCAACATCTCCGCCATCGGCCATGCCGTGACCGGTATTGGCGCGATCCTCAAGTCCGACGACGGCTACGCCACGATCGAGGAAATCATTTCTGGCGGTCCCGCCGATCTGGACAAGCGTCTGCAGGCTGGCGACCGCATCATTGCGGTGGGCCAGGGTAACAAGGAACCGGTCGATGCGGTGAACATGAAGCTCAATCGCGTGGTCGATATGATCCGCGGCGACAAGGGAACCCAGGTCAAGCTGATCGTCCTGCCCGCCGGGGCGTCCGAAAGCGCGCCGCACAAGCAGATCGTGCTCAAGCGCGACATGGTCAGCATCAAGGACAGCCTGGCCAAGGCCGATATCATCCAGCACCAGTTGCCCGATGGAACCATGGAAAAGCTGGGCGTGATCGTCCTGCACGATTTCTATAACAATCCCAAGACCCGCCACTCCGCCGCGACCGATGTGGCCGAGCTCATCCAGCGGCTGAAGCAGGAAAACATCTCGGGCATCATCCTCGACGTGCGCAACAACGGCGGCGGTCTGCTCGACCAGGCCATCGATCTGACGGGCCTTTTCGTCAAGCGCGAGACCGTGGTGCAGGTGCGCCGTTCCGACGGCGTGATCGAGCCGCTCCAACCTGAAGAGAACCGAGATATCTACAACGGGCCGCTGCTCGTCATGGTCAACAAGGCCAGCGCGTCAGCGACTGAAATCGTGGCCGGTGCCCTGCAGGATTACGGCCGCGCGATCATCGTCGGCGACCAGAGCACCCACGGGAAGGGGACCGTGCAGACGCTCATTCCGCTTGATCAGGCCGCGCCTATCGGCTTCGTCGGCGATCCGGGCAGCCTGAAGCTGACGGTGCAGAAGTTCTATCGTGCCGCGGGCGGTTCGACCCAGAAAAAGGGCGTTGTTCCAGATATCATTCTCCCGTCGATCCTCGATGGTTTTGAGCTTGGGGAAACGACACTGCCATACTACCTGCCTTACGACACCGTGGCCCCTGCCGACTTCGAGAATCTCAATCTCACCTCGGCCTATCTGCCCACCTTGCGAAACGAATCGGCGGCCCGCGTGGCGGCTTCGCCCGACTTCGCCTATGTCCGGCAAGACATCGCCTTTTACCAGAAAAAGGTGCAGGATACGACTGTATCCCTGAACGAAACGCAACGCCTCAAGGAGCAGGCCGATCTCAAGGCCCTGAACGATCAGCGCAAAAAGGACCTCGAGGCCCGCAAATCGACCCGCGACAAGGAACTCGAGCTCACCCTCGACATGGTCGACAACAATCAGCCCGCAGCCCCGCCCGTCGAGAAAAAGCCCAAGGTGGCGGCGGATGATTCCGACGACGGACAGGCCGATCTCTCGGCGTCGATCAACAACCCAACCGACGACCCGCAGTTGGACGAATCGGTGAAGATCATGTGCGATTACACGCAGATGCTGCATGATTCAGGCTCGAAGCTGGTGCAGTCCCAGCCGAACGGTAAATAGGCAGGAAGATCCGGGGCGCGAAAAGTGCCCCGGTCGCGCACGGAACGGTGCCGTGAAGTTCCAAGCCTGCCTGCTGGCGCAAATCTCCAAAATGTGCTAATAAGAAGGAGTGAAGCGTATCGCTCTTTTCCTGGGCCTGGCGGGAATATTGGTACTCCCCGGCCTACCTTCGCGGGCCCAGACCGATCCCGCATTGCGGGAGGAAGGAGTGCTTTATCTCGAGGATAATCTGCCGGGTAAGGTCCTGGCCACGATCAAGGCGCCGACCACGATTTACCTGCGCCGCGATTTTCAAATGGCCCTCGCGGTGTTAAACCCGGGGCAGAAGGCCGAGATCGTTGGAACGAGCGAGGACGGCTACATCGTCAAGGGCACAGCCCGGAATAATACAGTCGTCGGCTGGATCCATCCACAGGATTTACCCACCGGTTTCGATCCCAGCGTCTTCGCCCTCGCCAAGAAAAACCAAGAACGGCGCGATGCCATGGCCGTGGCCATTTCCAACAAAAGCGTCATTCAGGGTATGACCCCGGACGAGGTCCAGCAATCGGTTGGACGCCCCGAACAAACCTCCACCCGCACGGATGCCCACGGCACATCGCTGACTTGGGTTTACATCACTTACCGGGAAGACCCCCAATACTCCTACGGGCTCAATGCATTCGGCCGGCCCGTCTTGCAGACCTATTATGTGAAGATTCCCATCGGGCAACTCATTGTTGGCTTCACCAATGGCGCAGTCTCCAGCGTGGAAGAGCACAAGACCGATCCGAATAGTCCGGGTGTGGTCACGAACTAGGAGCTTGCTGAAAGAGGCGCACTTTCAAAAAATCCGGTCATCCTGAGCTTGTCGAAGGATCAGTTCTGCCTCGGTAAAAAAGCAAAAGGCAACCGACCTGATCCTTCGACAAGCTCAGGATGACGGATTTTTTCAGCAAGCTTGCGACCCGCGCAGTGCGACGGAATTCAACCCTTGCTGTCGCCCGCGCTTACGATCGGCTTATGCCGGTAAAGGAGGTAAAGATTCCGCCCGTAAAGGAACGGCAGAAAGCCATTCGCGAAGATAAGCGGCGCCCGGTCGAGATGAATAAAGTAGATGACGTTCATCACGCTCCCCCAGAAGCTTAGATGCCAAAAGATGGCCGGAACCACCACCTTGCGCGCTTTTTCAGAGTGGAGCCACTGCAGGATGAAGCGGCCGCTGAAGGTAAAACCTGCGACGAAACCCAGGACCGTCCACCACACGGAACTCCAATAAAGCCAGGGAACGTAAGGCGAGAGAAACGGCGCGAGGAAGCCTTCGTCGGATGCGTGCATCTCGATAAGTATTCCGGGCGAGCCCCTTTGAGAAGATTTTCTTCCATTTCAATTTGGTAACAACTTCTGCTAAGTTCGCCGCTCTTGTGAGTGTAACGACCCCTATCCTTCGTGTCGGTTTGGCTGGTCTGGGCACCGTGGGTGCCAGCGTCTGGCGCCGTCTTCTCTCCCAACGTGATTTGTTGCGGCAACGCACCGGCACGGAAATCTATGTGGAACAGGTGGCGGTTCGCCGTCCGGAACGCGCCCGGGAAGTCGGCGTGCCCGAGAACCTCGTCACCTCTGATTTCGGGCAGCTCATCGCCAACCCGGCGCTAGATGTCATCATCGAGCTGATCGGCGGGACGACCGACGCCTACGCCCTGATCGAGCAGGCACTACGCTCGGGCAAGCATGTCATCACCGCGAACAAGGCGCTGCTCGCCGCGCACGGGGCGGAGCTCTTCAAGGTCGCGCATGAAAACCAACGGCACCTCCTTTTCGAGGCCAGCGTCGCGGGCGGAATCCCGATCATCCGCGCCTTGCGCGAAGGCCTCGTGGGCAACCGCATCGTCTCGATCCACGGCATCATCAATGGCACCTGCAATTACATCCTCACGCGGATGAACGAGGCGGGGCTCGAGTTCAAGGAAGCTCTCGCCGAAGCCAAGAGGGAAGGCTACGCCGAGGCGGACGACAGCCTCGATGTCGATGGCCACGACGCCGCGCACAAGGCGGCGGTGCTGGCCGCCTTGGCCTATGGTTTCTGGGTTCCTCCCGGCAGGCTTTACACCGAGGGCCTGCGCGCGGTGGACAAGCAGGACATCGTCTACGCCCGCAAGCTTGGCTACGGCTTGAAGCTCCTGGCCATCATCAAGACCGATGCGGATGGCGCCGTGGAGGTGCGGGTGCACCCGACGCTCATTCCCCAGTCGCACGTGCTGGCTTCGGTCAGCGGGGTTTTCAACGCTGTACTCGTCCGCGGCGATGTCGTCGGCGATACGCTTTATTACGGTCGCGGGGCGGGCGGCGATCCCACCGCGAGCGCGATCCTCAGCGATCTCGGTCAAATTGCCAGCCACTTCCCCCAGGAACAGCGGGCCCGCAACGTGGGGCATGAGGCGCTCCATTCCCGTCTCAAGACGATGGATGAAATCGTCTCGCGCTATTACCTCCGCCTCTTGGTGAAGGACCAGCCCGGCGTGCTGGCCGATGTCGCCCGCATCCTGGCGACGCGACAGATTGGCATCTCCTCCGTCATCCAGCCGGAGGCGCATGTGGGAGAGACGACTCCGCTCGTTCTCATGCTGCACGATGCTTCCGAGTCGCAGTTTCAGGCTGCCGTCCAGGAAATCGCGCAGATCGGTGCGATCAAGGCGCCGCCGGTGCATCTCCGCGTGGAAGATTTCGAATAGCTTCCGCGGCCTTGCCCTTCCGGAAGGTTCGCCCTAGCTTGACCTCTCACCTTTTCCTTTCTCCTCCCATGATTCCCCGCAACACTCTCTCCGCCTGGCCCGGCGTACTGGAATTTTACCGCGAGTACATGAGCTGGCTCCCGGCCGGGGCGCAGATCGTCACGTTGCAGGAGGGCAAGACGCCGCTCATTCCCGCTCCCCGTCTGGTCGCGGAAGCGGGCGGAGGCTTCGAGCTTTATCTCAAGTACGAAGCGGTCAATCCCACCGCCTCCTTCAAGGATCGGGGCATGACCGCCGCCATGACCCAGGCATTGGCCCGCGGATCCAAGCTGGTCATTTGCGCCAGCACGGGCAACACCTCCGCCTCGGCCGCCGCCTACGCGGGCCGGGCCGGTCTGCGCTGCGCGGTGCTGCTGCCTCACGGCAAGATCGCCCTCGGCAAGCTCGCCCAAGCGCGAATGTACGGCGCGGAGATCATTGCCCTGCGAGGCAATTTCGATGACGCCCTCCGGCTCGTGCGCGAGCTTGGAACCCGGCCTGGCGTGGAAGTGGTCAACTCGATCAATCCCGTCCGCATCGAAGGCCAGAAGACCGGCGCGTTTGAAATCTGCGATGTCCTGGGCCGCGCGCCCGATTTCCATTTTTTGCCGGTGGGCAATGCGGGCAACATCACCGCTTACTGGCGCGGCTTTCGCGAGTACCACCAGCACGGCATCACCACCAGCCTGCCGCGCATGTGCGGATTCCAGGCGGCCGGTTCCGCCCCCATTGTGGAGGGCCGTCCCATCCTTGATCCCCAAACGATCGCGACCGCCATCCGCATTGGTAATCCCGCCAGTTGGTCGGGCGCGACCACCGCAGTGGAGGAATCCCAAGGCTTGATCGAGAGCGTGACGGACGATGAGATTTTGCACGCCTACGGTCTCATCGCCCGCCTGGAAGGTCTCTTTGTCGAGCCCGCCTGCGCGGCTCCCGTGGCAGGTTTGCTACGGATGGCGCGCAAGGGACTCATTCCCAAGGGCAGCCTCGTGACCCTGACTTTGACCGGACACGGTCTGAAGGATCCCGATACGGCGATGGATCAGACCAAAGTGGACGCCAAGGTGCTCGACCCCCATGTCGATGCGATTCTCGAAAGCCTTGGCTTTTAGCAAGTTCGCTGTAGCGTATCAGCTAAGTAAGGACAGGCCATTGAACTATTCATCGGGCCGGGCTCTTTAACACCTCATGGATTCAACTCCGGTAGCCATCGCGATTCGTGAAGTCCTGACGGCGATTCGTCAGCGCAAGCAGGTGGAGGAAATTCTGGAAATGGTCCTCAGCCACGCTTCCGGGCTGGGCGCCGCGGCGCATGGCTCGATCGTGACGATCGATTACAACTCGCAGAAGCTTCTCATCACATCGATCCGCGGCGAAGGCTGGACCCTGGAGACGCAGATGTGCCAGCTCTCGCTGGGCGAGGGGCTCACCGGCCACGTCGCGCTGACGGGACGGCCCTATCTCTGCGCGGACACCCGCTTCGACCCGAATTATTACCCGCTTTTCGATAACGTCCGCTGCGAGTTGATCGTGCCGATCATCGTGGAGGACAAGGTCTGGGGCCTGATCAATCTCGACGGCCTCGAGCCCGATGCCTTCGACGAGTCGACGCTTTCCACGGTCGCGTTGCTGGCCGAATTGGCGGCCTTCGCGATCAAATTGCGGATCGACCTCACTGAGCAGGAACGCCTGCAGCGACATCTCATCCAGTCCGAAAAACTCGCCTCGCTCGGGGAGACCATCGCGGGTATCGCGCATGAGATCAACAACCCGCTCACCTCGATTCTGACCAACGCGCAATTGCTCGCGCTGCGGCGCGGCGGCCCTTCGGATGAAGCCTCGATCAATGCCATCGTATTGGAATCGAAGCGCACGGCCGACCTGGTGAAAAATCTGCTCGCGTTCAGCCGCAAGGAATCGAAGCGGCGCGAAGTCATCGGCGTAAACGAGCTGATCAAGCAGGCCGTCAACCTGAAGCGCTACCAGCTCCGCGTGAATAATATCCAGCTCATCTCCGAGCCATGCGAGATCTCACACCCCGTGCTGGTCACAGCGCAGCAGATGCAGCAGGTGCTGCTTAACCTGCTCAATAATGCGGAGCAGGCGCTCTCGAAGATCGACCGCCAGGGCGTCATCCGCGTGGATGCGGGCCGGCGCGGCGACCGCGTTTACATCACGGTCAGCGACAACGGCGACGGCATTCCCGCGCATGTCATGCCGTTCATTTTCGATCCCTTTTTCACCACGAAGAACCTCGGGGAGGGGACCGGCCTCGGTCTCTCCATCGCGCATACGCTGATCGAGAATCATGGTGGCACGATCTCGGCCCGCAGCGAACCCGGCAAGACGGTGTTCAACATCGAGCTCCCGGTGGCGCGCAGTCCGCAGATGGTTTCCGATTCCCGCGAGACGCAACCACTACCCACGCCTCCAGCCCGGCGCTCGAAGCGCTTGGGACGCGTGCTAGTCGTCGATGACGAGGTCGCCATTTGCGACGCGCTTTGCGAGTTCCTCGATCTCCAGAACATCACCGCCGACAAGGCGAACGATGGTCACGACGCGCTCAAGCTGCTGGCCCAAAATCGCTACGACGCGATCATCAGCGACATCCGCATGCCCGGCCTCGACGGGCCGCAACTTTACGAGCGCGCGTCGGCGATGCAGCCTGCCTATCGCACCCGGTTTCTTTTTATGAGTGGCGATCTTGTGCGCGAGAATACCCAGTCGTTTGTTTCGTCGCTACCTTGCGCGTGTCTTTCAAAACCGTTTCCGCTCCAGGTGCTCTTTCAGCATCTCAAGCCGCATCTGGATCACTTTTCCAGCCGGTAATTAGGGTAGGGACGGCACTCCGTGCTGTCCGTGGAATAAGTCGGACGGCACGGAGTGCCGTCCCTACCTTGGTTTGCGCTTGGCCTTGATCTTCTTCGTTGGGGCGGCGGGTTCTTTCGCCAGCGCATCGACCAGGGTCTTCTCTGGCTGTGCCTCCATTAGATTCGCTCCCATGACTCCTTTGCTGAGGACCACCTGGACGGCTTGACCTTCCAGCGCCTTCTCCGCTCGATTGAGCGGTCGGCCCTGTGCGTCGAGCACCAGGGCATAACCGCGATCCAGCGTGCCTTGCGGTCCCAGCGTTCGCAATCGCGCCGCGAGATGATTCAGATGGGCGCGTCGCCGTTCCAGCTCGCGCGCCGGCTGGTGCAGTTTCAAACGCGCGGCCAGAACCTGCAAGGCCTGTTGTCGCGAGGAAATCGCCTCGCCCGCCGCAGCACGAAGGCTCTCCCGTAAATCATCCAGCCGCTGCGCCCATTGCCGCACCACGCGGCGCGGCTCGCGCAGGGCGTAACTGGAGCCGAGCTGCGTCAGGTGCCGACGATGGGCCACGAGAACTTGGCGCATGTTTCGCTCCAGGCGTGCGCGCAAATCAGCGACGGCCTGACGCCAATCGCCCCAGTCGCGGGTCAATAATTCCGCCGCGGCGGAAGGGGTCGGCGCGCGCAGATCGGCGACAAAATCGGCGATGGTGAAATCAGTCTCATGCCCCACGGCGGAGATGGTCGGCATGGAACAAGCGGCCAGTGCGCGGGCCACGACTTCCTCGTTGAACGACCAGAGATCCTCCAGGCTGCCGCCGCCACGCGCCACGACGAGCAGATCGACTCTGGCCTCGAGGCTGAAAGCGCGAATCGCGTCGGCGATCTCCTGCGCCGAACCGATGCCCTGGACCCTCACCCCTCGGACGAAGATACGAATCCCGGGCGCGCGCCGCTGGAGAATTTGCAGCATGTCCTGCAGGACCGCGCCTTGCAGCGACGTGACGATGCCAATGCTTTCGGGGAAGACCGGCAGCTCGCGCTTGCGTTCGAGAGCGAAGAGATTCTCCGCCTGAAGCCGGCGCTTCAATTCCTCAAACCGTTGTTGCAGGCTGCCCTGGCCCTTGGTGCGAATTTCTGCCACCTGAAGCTGATATTGCCCACGCGCTTCGTAGACGGTGATGGAGCCGCGCGCGATGACGGCCTGTCCATCCTGCAAGGCAAAGCCGACCCGCGCGGCCTCGGACCGGAACATCACGGCGGCCAGCGTCGCCGTCTCATCTTTTAGCGTGAAGTAAAGATGACCGGAGCCGGGGGCGCGAAAATTGGAGATTTCGCCCGTGACCCAAATCCCCGACAGATTCTCCTCCAGCAAATCGCGGATTGACGTGGTGAGGTCCGCGATCGAGATGGGGGCGCGGGCGGAGGCTCCCGGCAACTCGATCTCCAGGCCAAGACCCGGAGCCGTGTCAGCGGGAGGGGAACTACGCCGGGACTTCATGGACCTAACTTATCGCTCATCCCGGGCTTGTCGAAGGCAGATCGACGGGAACTCCAAGTACGCAAAATTACGCGGAAATGTTTTGGATTTTTTCCTGGATTCGCTCGATGCGAATCGCGCGGCCCGTGGTGGGGTCGGCCTCGACGAAAACGCCGTCAGCCTGGAGACCTTCACGGGCGATATAGAATTTGTTGGGGAGGAGGGTGCGGTACTTCTGCAGGACGCTCGGAATATCGCGACCGATCACCGACTCATGGGGACCGCAGAAACCGGCATCAGTCAGGTAAGCCGTACCACCGGGGAAAATCTGATCGTCAGCCGTCTGGACGTGGGTATGGGTTCCGACAACGAGCGTTGCACGGCCATCGAGCGCGCGGCCGAAGGCGATCTTTTCCGAGGTGGCCTCGGCGTGGAAGTCGACCAGGATGCAGGAAGTCTCGCGCTTCAGCAGTTCGATTTCCGCATCGATGAGCAGGAAGGGATTGTCGACCTGCGGACCCATGAACGTGCGGCCCAGCATATTGATCACGCCGAGCTTTTGCCCGTTCCCTCCCACGACAATGGAGCCCGCGCCCGGGGTGCCTACTGGAAAATTCAGCGGGCGCAGCAGGCGTGGCTCCTGTCCGAAGAAAGGCACGATATCGCGCTGGTCCCAGGTGTGGTCGCCGAGGGTGACCACGTCCGCGCCCGCGCGCATCAACTCGATGGCCAGCTTGGGGGTGATGCCGTTTCCGCCTGCGGCGTTCTCGCCGTTGACGATGAAGAAATCGGGCTGGTAACGCTCGCGCAGGATGGGGATGACGAGGCGAACGACATCGCGGCCGGGCTCGCCGACGACATCACCGAGGAAGATGAATTTCATGAAATTTTTTGACCGAATAAGAGAATTAGCGGAATGGTTGCAAATTGGGAAATGAAGAAAAGCTCCGTTGCGCGGAACGGGGCCGAAAGTTTCCGCTCATTCCATCTTTACGCCGTCGGCGATATCGAGGTGCGCGGCCTGTCTCGCCGGTCCATAACCGGCCAAAAGCGCCGCACCGATGACCATGAAGGGGAGGCTGAGAAGGAAGCTCCAGGGCGTGGCCCAGGAAATCGTCCAGCCGAAAAAAGCAATGTTGATGACGTAGCTAAGGATGGCCGCGAGGACGAGCCCGGCGATGATGCCGAGGAGTGAACCGAGCAGGCCAATGATCGCAGCCTCCCAGAGCACCAGGGCCTCAATCTGCCGCCGCGAAGCGCCGACGGCGCGCAGGATACTGATTTCCCGCCGGCGCTCCGCCACCAGGATGGTGAGGCTGAGAAAAATGCCGAGACCGGAGATGATGATCCCAATGGTTTGCAGGACGTAGGTGACGGAAAACGTCTGATCGAAAATGCGGAAGACCTGTTCCCGCAATTCCTGATTCGACTTGATCAGATAGTCGCCGTAGGGCGCGAGCTGGCCTCGTAGGCTTTGCTGGACGTCGAGCGCCTTCACGCCCGAATGCGCTTGGATATAGAGGAAGACCGCGTTCACCGCGTCGTCCTGCCAATATTTCTGATAGGTGTCCCGGTCGAGCAGGATGACGCCGCCTTCGGTGGTATAATCGAGATAGACGCCCGCGATCCGGAAGGTGTGCGGCCCCCGGGCGGTGGAGAGGGTCAGCGTGTCACCGAGTCCCAGATGAAAGCGATGGCGAAAGGGCTGGCTCACGAGCACGGCGTCGTGGTCGATGGCGGCGGCGAACGCGGTGTTCGAATCGCCTTCGGAGAAACTGAGTCGTTCGATGTCGCGGGTAACGGCCATGCGGACGCTGGCGAGTTTGACCCGCTGGCCCTCGAACTGGACCTTGGTTTCGCGGAAGAGATCGGCATCCACGTGCGGCAGCGAGGAGAGAATTTGCACCACCTCGGGCCGGATGACCACGGAGTCGCCCACGACCAGGTTCGCGGCGGGTGCGACGACGAGATCGGACTGGATCGAGCGATTGAGCCACGATTCCACGGTGGTGCGAAAACTGAAGATCATGGTCGAGATGCCGACGACCATCGCGAGCGCGACGACGAGCGACGCGATGGCCATGGAGTTGCGGTGGAGCGATTGCGCGAAGTGACCCGCCGCGATCCGCAGCATAATCGAGCGCGGCTTGGCGTAGCGGGAGAAAAGACGGCAGAGCGTCGGGACGAAGAACGCAAAGCCGAGCAGCGTGAAGAGCGCAGCTCCGAAGCTCATCCAGGCCGGACCCCAGGTAAGGCTGATTTTCGCCAGCAGCCCCGCGAGGGTAAGAAGACCGAAGCCGACCGCGAGCCATCGCCCCGTCGTGCGGCGGCTCTCATCTTCCATGTGGCCGACGCTGAGCGCTTCCACCGGCGAAATCGTGGCCGCCTCCCGGGCCGGGAACCAGGCCGCAAGCAGGACGGCCCCGAGGCAAAGAACCATCGCGGCCAGCACCGCCCACGGCGAGATGAAGAGCGTTTGGATGCTGGTCAAAATATAGAGGGAGGTGAGGGTCTGCGAAACCGCGCCCACGAGTTGACCTGCCAGTACCACGCCAAGCACGAGACCAAGAGCCAAGCCGATGACGCCGAGCACGGCCGCTTCGGCGATGAAGAGAAACTGGACCTGGAGCCCGCTCAAACCGAGTGCGCGCAAGACACCGATCTCGTAACGCCGCCGCACCACCGCCGTGGCCACGGTATTATAAATCAGGAACATGCCGACCAGCAGCGCGATGAGCGAGAGCGCGGTGAGGTTGAGCTGAAAGGCGCCGATCATCCGCTCGATCTGCCGGTTGCGGCGATCGGGGGCCTGCACGATGACGCCGGGCGGCAATTGCGCACGCAGGTCGGCGCAGGTGGCATTAAAATCCGCGCCGGGCCGCAGGAGCGCGGAAATGCGGCTGAGTTTGCCGATATGCCGGAAATTTTCCTGCACGTTCGCGATATCCATGACGGCGAGATGTTCGTCGGCGCCGGGCGCGTCTTCCCCGAATTCGAGGAGAAAGCCCACGTGGAAAGTCTCCGTGCCGGTCTGCGTTTCGATCCGGATCGGATCGCCGATCTTGAGGCCCAGGCGTTGACTCAGCTTCTTCGTCACCGCGATGACCCGGGGATCGCGCAGGAAGCCGACCACATCGGGTTTTTGATTTTGGGCATCGTGCAACTCGAAGGTGCGCAGGGGGCCGTTGGAAAAAATATCGATGCCGAGCACCTGAAGATATTCGCCGGGATAATCGCTCAGGCTGGCGACATCCTCGACCAGGGGCGTGGCCGCCGCGATGGCGGGATGATTGGCCACGATCGGGTAGGCATTTTCATTGAAGCGAAGACCGTCGCCGATGACTTCCAGGTCGGCCTTGCCTGCGACGATATCGACCGAGGCCCGGAACGATTCCAGCGCGCTGTGATTGACGATCTGGATGCTGAGAAAGACGGTCACGCCCAGCGCGATGCCCACGATGTTCAGCGCGGTCAGCGCCGGGTGCCGCGCGAAGTAGCGCAGGCTGTGGGTAAGGAAGAGACGGAGCATCGGGAACTGGAAGATAGCGGGAGACGTCCCATCCGTCATCCTTCGACCGCTCGGAGTGGCGAGAGGAAAAGAAGAGAGCTTGCTGAAAAGGGCTCATTCTCAGAACTTCGGTCATCCTGAGCTTGTCGAAGGATCAGTTCTGCCTCGGTAAAAGCCAGAGGCAACCGAACTGATCCTTCGACAAGCTCAGGATGACTGCCTTTTCAGCAGCCTCGAAGAGAGCTTTTCATTATTTTCGGTCGAGTTCGACAAGCGCGGTGCGAACGCTTTATAATTCCCGCATGCCTACCGAATTTCTGAATGTGGATCTCGATCTGGAATCAAAAAAATCGCTGGAGCCGCTGGTGGGCGAACTGGGCGAAAAAGTGCATGTCGTCTACAACGGCCGCTCGGAGGAGAAAACCAATCTCGTCGCGCTGGAAGTTTACGAGGGCGACGATGAAGATCCCGACTCGATCATTAACGCCTTTTGCAAGCTGATCGAAAAACTTTCCACCCAGGGGCGCTCCGCCTGGGAAAGCTGTTCCATGCGCCGTTTCGATATTGGCTTTGAGAGTGGTGTATCGGGTCACCCGCTCTGCGTCGATCTCGATCCCAAAACCTTGAAGCGCGTGGCTGATCTTGGTGGCAGCATCGGCGTCACGATCTATCCCAAGAAGCTGGCCAAAAAGAAAAAGGCCTGATGAGCGTTCGCGGAAAATCGGCGCCACAGGTGGGCTTGATCATGGGCAGCGTTTCCGATTGGAAAACGCTCTCCGCCGCCGCGGCTATTCTGGAAGAATTCGGCATCGCTTATGAGAAGAACGTCGTCTCGGCCCACCGCACGCCGCATTGGCTGGCGGAGTACGCCGGCGCGGCGCAGGGACGCGGCTTGCAGGTGATCATCGCCGGAGCGGGCGGCGCGGCCCATTTGCCCGGCATGGCGGCGGCGTTTACCACGTTGCCCGTGCTCGGTATTCCGGTTGAAAGCCGCGCCTTGAAGGGGCTCGACTCGCTTCTCTCCATCGCGCAGATGCCCGCCGGGGTACCGGTAGGAACACTCGCGATTGGCGAACCGGGCGCGAAGAATGCGGCGCTGCTGGCCATCTCGATCCTGGCCTTGCATGATGAAAAAGTGCGCAAGGCGTGGGAGGCTTTTCGCACCCGCCAGACGCGCACGGTACGGAAACAGAAGCTGCCCTGAGATGAGACACGCCCCCATTTTGCCCGGCTCGACCATAGGCTGCCTCGGCGGCGGCCAACTCGGACGCATGTTTGCGCTGGCGGCGCGGAAGATGGGCTACCGCGTGCATACGGTCGATCCCACTCCCGATAGTCCCACGGGCCAAATTTCGGATCGTGAATTCAGCACCGCTTTCGACGATATTCCGACCCTCCTGGAGTTCGCCAGCACGGTCGATGTGGTGACCTACGAGTTTGAAAACATTCCGGTGGAAGCGCTCGATGCGCTCGCCCCGAAAGTACCGCTGCGCCCGGGGCGGGACGTCCTCTACACGACGCAGAATCGCCGTCGCGAGAAGGAATTTCTCAATCGCAGCGGTTTCCCTGTTGCGCGCTTTCGTGTGGTCAATAACGAGAGCGAGCTTCGCGATGCGGTCACGGCGGTCGGCTTTCCCTGCGTGCTGAAGACGGCCGATTTCGGCTACGACGGCAAGGGCCAGCAGAAGCTCGGCCCCGACTCCGATCTCGCGCAGGTCTGGCGGCGGCATGGCGAGCGTGTCGGCGTGCTCGAGGCCTGGGTCACGTTCGCGGCGGAACTCTCCGTTGTCGTCGCGCGCGGTTACACGCCGGAGCCGGGCGAGTACCAGGTGCAGGCCTTTCCACCGACCGTGAACGCCCACGAAAATCACATCCTCGCCACCTCGGTCGCGCCCGCACCGCTGGCGGACAGCATCCTGGCGCGTGCGCAATCGATCGCGTCCGACATCGCTACGCGGCTTGACGTCGTCGGCCTGCTCGCGGTGGAGTTTTTCCTGACCAAGCGTGGAGATCTTCTCGTTAACGAGCTTGCTCCGCGTCCGCATAATTCCGGGCATTTTAGTTTCGACGCCTGCGTCACGAGCCAGTTCGAGCAGCAGTTGCGCGCCGTTTGCGGCCTGCCGCTGGGCGAGACCCGGTTGCTCTCCCCCGTCGTCATGCATAACCTGCTCGGTGATGTCTGGGCCAATGGCGTGCCCGACTGGAGCCGCCTGCTGGCGTTGCCGGGACTGCGGCTGCATCTCTACGGCAAGAGCGAGCCGCGCGCGGGGCGCAAGATGGGGCATTACTCGATTCTTCGGCCCACCGTGGAACAGGCGTGGGAAGTGGACGCCCAAGCGCAGAAGATTTTAAACCGGTAGGGACGCGAGTCCCATCCCGTCCGTCGAATAAGCCGGACGGCAGGGGACTGCCGTTCCTACCATAGGGAGAACTTCGGGCGTTAAATAGATGCTTTGTTGCGGCGCGGTCGGGGTTGCGGAAAACCATAGCGCCAGTGGTAAAGAAATCGTGGAATTACCACTAGAAGCCAAGGGGCCGGCAGAATGACGATCAGGCACGGGATGAGAAGCCACAGCCGGTGCTGAATCATGATGGCCAAGTCTAGGCTAGAAATCGCTAAACCTAATCCGACCACAATCGAAATTGCGGAACCTAGAAAGGCAGCGATCTCCTTCCCGCACTCACTCAGCCAGTTCATGGACTTCAACCATAAATTGTGATTCGAGGCTTGTCGAAGCCTCTTCTCGGCGCGAAACCAAATGTGTCGGACGGCAGGGGACTGCCGTCCCTACCTTTTGATAGACGCGGAACGCTTGACGTGCCCATTGGTTGTGATAATCATAGCCAACACCACAACAGGTAGATGCGCTGCCCCAAATGTCAGGCCCGCGACGATAAGGTTATCGACTCGCGCGCCATCAAAGATGAAACGGTAATCCGTCGGCGCCGGGAGTGCCTCGCCTGCGAGCATCGATTCACGACCTACGAGGAAATTGAGCGCGACGACCTGCGGGTGTTGAAGAAGGACGGCCGCTACGAGGCCTTCGACCGGCGCAAGATGACGGCCGGGATCGATAAAGCCTGTGAAAAGCGGCCGGTTAGCCGGGAAGCGATTGAGCGGGCGGTCAACGAAATGATGGACGAACTAGTCAAGAAACATGGCGACGAAATTCCGACCACGGCAATTGGCGAGAAAATCATGCTCGTCTTGCGCCGACTCGACGAAGTCGCTTATGTCCGCTTCGCGTCGGTTTACCGGAAGTTTCGCGACATCAAGGAATTTGTGAACGAAGTCCAAAGCCTGACCTTGGAATCCTGAACCACGAACATGATCGCCCTGCCGCAACGACTGCCCCATGTCATCTGGAAGAACGACCGCCTTGTGCCGTTGTCCGAAGGCTGGCTGGCCGAGTCGATCGAGCATGCCGCCGCCGCCGCGGGCCATCATCGCTGGCATCTCGCGCCGGAAGTGGCGCGGGCCATCGCCGTTTATCTGGAAAACGACTGGGTCTCGCCCGCGCTTACGCTCGATAATCTCAATGAAATGGTCCGGCGCTCGCTGGAGGGAATCGGCTACAACGAGATCGCACGGGAAAGCCTCATTGTGCCGCCGCGCGTCTCCATTTCGCTGACCGAAATCGCCGTGCGTGCGCCTTACGAGATCGAGTTTTATCCCCTGCTCAAGCAGCGGCTCTGTGACGCGATGGAAGTCCAGGTCGCGGGTGTCCGGCTCGAAGGCCTGCGCGATTGCACCAAGATCCTCGACGCCGCCGGGCGCTGGCGGCAGACCTGCGTGCGGATCAACGACGAGATCATCCACTTCTGCCGCTCGTTCATGGCGGTGTCTGTGCCGAAGACGGTGGACCTGGTGATTCAGTAGACTTCTCTCGCCTTCCGGACGCGTCCTTCCGCAAATTTTGGCCGGAAGGAGTAATTTGTCACAAGAATGCTGCTCGCCAGAGCGCTCGGGTTTTTGCCAGTCTTTGGCACTCTTGTCGCTCAACCCAAGGACTTAAAATCATGGAACCCACCAATACGACGACCATCACGCCCCACGAAAAAGCGGTCCAAATCAATCTCGACAAGCGCTTCTACGGCACCTTTGCCGAGATCGGCGCGGGGCAGGAAGTTGCGCGATGGTTCTTCGTCGTCGGTGGCGCATCCGGCACTCTCGCCAAGACGATCTCCGCCTACGACATGGCTTTCTCCGATGCCATCTACGGCAAGGGCGAGCGTTACGTCAGTCAGGTGCGGTTGCAGAACATGCTCGATTACGAGTTCGCACTGCTCATCGAACGCCTTAATGCCAAGCGTGGCAAGGACACCTCCTTTTTCGTCTTCGCGGATACCGTCTCGGCCCGCAATTATCTCGGCACGAACGAATGTCACGGTTGGATGGGCATCAAGTTCCAGATGCAGCCAGGCGCGCATTCGAGCGAGATCATCATCCACGTCAACATGCTCGATAAGGAGAACCTCCAGCAGCAGGAGGCACTCGGCATCATCGGCGTGAATCTCATCTACGGCGCTTTCTATCTCCATGCCGAGCCAACGAAGCTGATCGCGTCCCTGTTGGACGGTCTCTCCACCGCGCGCATTGAGGTGGACATGATCAAGTTCATCGGGCCCTATTTCAGCAACGTCGACAATCGTCTCATGGCGCTGCAACTCGTCGAAGAGGGGCTTTCCAACGCCACGCTCATCGGCGCAAACGGCGAAGTGCTCCAGCCTTCCGAAGTGCTCCACAAGAAGCCGATTCTGGTGGAACGCGGCAGCTTTCGCCCCGTCACCAAGGTCAATCTCGACATGCTCGACGGCGCGCGCCAGCAGTTCCTGCGCGATGCGGAAGTAAAGGAGAATGAAATCGTGGAGCTCATGGAAATCACCATGCGCAATCTGCTCAGCACCGGCGCGATCGATCACCGGGACTTCCTTGCCCGCGCCGATACGATCAATGCCGTCGGCAAGATGGTGCTGATCTCCAATTACGCCGAGTATTACAAACTGGCCGCCTACCTGCAGCGCTACACCAAGAGCCGTATCGGCATCGTGCTCGGCATCCCGAATCTTAAGGAACTCTTCGACGTGAAGTACTACGACGCCCTCGAGGGCGGAATTCTCGAATCGTTCGGACGACTCTTCAAGAATGACCTCAAGCTTTACGTCTATCCCTTCCTCGACGGCTCCATCGATCAGCTCATCTCGGCCCGCGACGTCGAGGTGCCGCCCCATCTCAAGCACCTCTTCATTCACTTGATGGAGAACGGCTACATCGAGTCCATCGAGCATTTTCACAAGGAATACCTGGGCATCTTTTCCCGCGCCATTCTCTCCCACATCCGGGACCACGATCATCGCTGGGAAGAGATGGTCACGCCGGAAGTCGCCACGATCATCAAGGATCGCTGCTTCTTTGGTTATCGTCCCCAGTAGAGGCTGGCTGGGGTCCAAAACAAGGAATTGTCGCGGTATTACGCAACTGTACTCCTCGCGACCTCCGCGGGAGCTTGCCTTTTCCCACAGATTTCCAAAGATGGTGGGATGGACTTGTATCGTATCGTCGAAGCGTTGCTCTTTGCCACGGATCGACCGCTGACCCCCAAAGCCATCGCGCATGCCGTCAACGAGGCCGCGAAGCTTTCCCCGAGTCCCGAAACCGTCGCGCAGGAGAAGCTCGGCCTGGGCGAGGTCGAAGCCGCCCTGGAGCTGCTGCGGGCGAAGCTTGAGGCCGATGGCTCCAGCCTCATGGTGCAAGGTGTCGCTGGCGGATTCCAATTGAAGACGCGCCCCGAGTTCGGCCTGTGGACGAATCGTCTCTTTGATCAACCCAAGGCCCCGCGACTCAGCCAACCCGCGCTGGAAACCCTGGCCGTCATCGCTTATCGCCAGCCCATCGGCCGCGCCGAGATCGAATCGGTGCGCGGCGTCGCGGTGGATGGCGTTGTGGCCACGCTGCTGGAACGCAAGGTCATCCGTGTCGCGGGCCGCTCCGAGCAGCCGGGCCGTCCGCTGCTCTATGAAACCACGCCGCTTTTCCTGGAGCTCTTCGGCCTGAAAAGCCTGGACGAACTCCCCAATGCGGACGAACTTCGCCGGCTCCAGCCCCCGGCCCCCGAACCCTCTCATGCCCCCGAACAACAGCAACTCGACGTCGGCCTTATCCCGGCAGATGCAGCTCCTGCGGACGCAGGTGGACCGGATCGACCTCCAGATACTGAAACTCCTCCAGCAACGGACTAAGCTTTCGCGCCGGATCGGCGAGACCAAGCGTCGCCATGGGGCGGTCATTTACGTTCCGCAACGGGAGCGTGAATTGCTGCGTCGTGTCGCGCGCCTGAGCCGGGGCCAGTTGCCAGCCACGGCGGTCACCGCCATTTATCGCGAAATCCTTTCCAGCTCTCGCGCCGCCCAGTCGCAACCTGCCATCGGCCTTCTCCAGGCCAGCACGTCCGCCGTGCTTCTGCCCGCCCGATGGTGCTTCGGTGCCTGTGACGAATTTCGATCTTATAAGGGTTGGAGCGAGCTGGTCGAAAGCCTGTTGAAAGGCTCGCTGGTCCTGGCCCTGCTGACCGGCGCGGACCTGGGCCGTATTCTGAAAGCGCCCGCTTCCCGGCGACAATTCCTCAAACAAATGGCGGTCGCCGGTGACTTTGCCTCTCCGGTAGATGCGCAAGTGCCTCTGGAGCAAAGGATTTTCATCATCACGCCTCGGGCGGAGGAGTTCGTGCCGGAGGCCAACCGAATGCTGATTTTAATCGAGTGCAAATCCTCGGTGGATGCGGTAAAAAGCTGGTTCAACTTTATGTCGGAACGCTCTTTCCATCTTGAACAAGCCCCACTTCCGGTGGGCGTGGCGCCATCCCGCGCCTCTGCCACTCTGGTCCGATTGACCTTGGACCGGCCCCGGAATGTCTTGGAAGACCTGGGTCCGATCCAGGCCGCAGGGGTGCCGTTCTCCGTGCTCGGCCTTTATCAGGGTATTGAAGATTATGCCGGATAACTTGCCGGGGTCCGAAGGCGCTCCGCAATCACCTTCCCCGTCTCCCGGTTCCGGCAAGAAGAGCCCGAGCGGACGTGTCGTCGTCACACTTTCTTCCGTGGCCAAGATGGCGCCGCCGAACTTGGTTGAATCCGGTGTCGTCGTCGCGCCGCCCAAGCTGGTTCCGCCCCTAGCCGATCATGCGCCCCGCGGCTCCATTCTTCCGGCCAAGGAAACGGTCGCCGCGACCCATCGCCGTCTGACCATCCCGCAGGAAAAACAGCCGCAGCTCAATCGCACGATGGAGGTCAAGCTACCGCCCAAAAGCGGTGTCCTGCCCAAAATGACTTCCCTGGCGAACATGCCCATTTCGCCCGCCGGAACCAAGACGGGAAACCTGCCTCCCGTCACGCTTTCCCCACAGTCGGGGCAGGAGACGCGCCGGACCACGCCGCCTCCCTTGCCCGCAAAAGCTGCCGTCGAGCCAAAGGCTCCGCGGAAAAGTCTTCTCCCTTTCCGGCTCAAACCTTTCTCCTTCGGCGCGCGGACTCCGGAGGAGTCGATCTTCCCCGACGCGAAGGCAGAACCCACCCCTGCGGCGGAAAATCCGCCCGGGTGGAAGCATCTCGAGCCCGGCGAACTGCCCACGCCCCCAGGCGGCCTGCAAAGCCTCGCGGCTTTTGCCGATAATCAGCGTGCACTGGAAGCGGCTAAGGCCAAGAGCACCGACTCCCTGGTCCTGCCTTCGGCGGCGCCCGAACCTCCGCCCCTCCCTGAGGAAAAACCGTCCTCGGCCGTCCATGCCGTCCCGCCGTTGATGGGTGGAGTGGCGCCCGCGCCGGTGGAGAAATTCCGCCTCCCTCCTCCTCTTTTTGAAGCGAAGAAAGATGTCGCTGTCGCCAAGGCCCCGGCGATGTTGGATTCCGGTGCGACTTCGCACGTTTCGTCGCCCATCACGGTCGGCCCGGCCATCGCCCACGTTCCGCTCCCTTCGGCCCGACCCGCTGCGACGCCTCCGCCGCTGCCGGTGAAGACCTCTGTCGCGCCGATCGAATCGACCGCGACTCCACCACGTCTGGGCAAGCTCGCTTTCATTCCTGAATTACCGGAAAAAGTTTCAACGCCGCCGCCCGTCCTGCCTTCGGTTACGCCTGCGGCTCCGGCGCCAGCTTCCGGCTTGGAATTCCCGCCGCTTCCCGCCACCAAGCTTCCGACGGTTGAGCCCGCCGCGCCAACTCCCGTTTCCAGCGTGGAAAAGTTCGCCCCGTTGCCCGTCGCAACAGGTAAACTTCCCCCGGTCACTCCAGCTTCGCCGGTTGAAAAATTCCAACCGTTGCCGGGTGCCGCGAGCAAGGTGCCTCCAGTGGCCGCACCCAGCGTGGTGGAAAAAGTAGAACCCCCGTCCATTCCGGTGGCGGAAGTTCTCACCGTCCCTCCGACCGCATCCGTTCCGCCTGCGGTGGAAAAATCCGAGCCCCCGCCCAAAGTCGAAGAGAAGTCGGGCGTCGAAAAGCCGCCGCTCGTGCCTCCGCCCATTTTTGTCGCGCCCCCTATTGTCGAATCGAAGGCCCCGCCGCTTGTCACCAGGACAGTCGAAAGTCCCGCAGCATCCTCGCCCAAGCTAAGGCCTCCGACGCTGCCCCGCGCCAACAAGCCGCCGGAAGTGGAGAAGGCCGTGCCGATCCTGGCACCGGTTGACCCGATGTCGGATGTCATTTTGCCCGCAGTGCTCACCAGCGTGGTGACAGGCGCCGTGGCCGAAAACGAGAAGCTTAATCCGCCCGCCAAGAAGGACGCTCCGGCCTTGGCGAAGACGGGGGTCATTTCCTCCAGTCCGCCCGTGCCGGAAATCACGGTCAAAGCGCCGACGACGCGGAGCGCGCGGGCCAAAAAACGACGCCTGGTCAGCACGGTCCTCTTCTATCTCATTCTCATTGCCGGAATCGGGCCGCTGCTTTATCTGATGACCATCCATTTCAGTACGGAAACACGCCTTGAGGGCCAGGTCATTCCTCCGACGGGCACGCTGCTGAATAACGAAGTCTGGATCGTCACCGATTTCCATGAACTGGCCTCGGGCATCGCCGACGATCTCGCCGCCGAACGCGCGCCGAAACTCCAGGAAATCCAGGAGCGTCAGGACCACGTGCAGCGCGCCCAGGCCGATATCGCCGCGCGGGAAGAACGCATTCGGCTGCTCCAGGAACAGGTCCAGGCGGCGAAGGATGAAATCGCTTCCGTGATCAAGGATGCCCACGACGCGGCCCAAAAAGTCTGGGACGGCCCGGGCGCGGGCTTGCAGGATGAATACAAATCCCGCCTCAGCCAGTTGGGGAGCAGCATCGCGGCTCGCGCCAAGTCGCTCAATCTGCCCTACACTCCGGACCCGGCCTATCAATCTCCGGAAGTCTGGGCCAACGCCTATCGTCTCGCTCTCTACCAGACGCCTCCGGGTGTCGATGGCGTCAAGGAACATCAGTGGATCGAGGACCAGCTCAAGCAATGGCGCGATTTCACGAAGTCGGTCGATGACCGTCAGCAAAAGCTGCGGCAACAGGCGGCGCAAATTCAGCTTTCGCCCACGCCGCGCGTGACCGAGTTGAACGGGAAGATCGACGACTTGCAGCATCGCATCGACAGCACCCTGGCGGAAGAAGAGCCGCTCAAGACCGAGCTCCAGCAGGCCCAGACCGATCTGGTGCAATCCCAGACGGCTGAGGCGGGGCTCGATGCCAAGTACTACACTCAGCTCGATGCGCTGCCCGAAACGAATATCAGCAAGCGGTTGCCGATGCTGCCCAACGGTCGTTTCAGCTGGTCGCATTTGGAAAAGGACAGCCCCTTTGCCGAGGACGAGAAGACTCACAATTACTGGCTCTTCGCGCGCGCCGTCCGACCTGATGGCCGCCAATATTGGGCCCTGACCCATTTCTCCATCTCGGAGAATTCCATCATGCCCATGCTGATCCAGCCCAGCACTTTTGTTTCGACCAAGGCCATTCTGCGCCCGGATCTGCCCCCGGATGAGCAGCAATAGGCGCGCTTCACGCCCGGGGGACGCCTGGTGCTGGCGGCGCTGGATCACGGCCACGCAGCAGGAGGCGTGGGTCGCGCGGCTTCAGGTTTTGGGTTGTCCGACCTGGACGGTGACCGAAAAACCCGATCGGATACGCCTCCTTCTTGCCGTCTATTTTCCCACGCAGGCCGAGGCGCTTCGTCTGGCGCGCCAATTGGGTGGCAAGCCGCAATTGGTTCGCGCGGAGCAATGGATCGCGACCAACCCTTCGCCCCCGCTTGAGATCGGAAAGGCCCTGCGGATCGTCCATGAAAAAGCCTCCGGTCGAAAAGATCGGACCATGCCGCAATTGCATATCCCTCACGGACTCGCTTTCGGCAGTGGCGAGCACGCGACGACGGCGATGCTCCTGCGTGCGCTGACGGAACGCGAAGGATTGGCTAAAAGTGCCGTGCTCGATCTCGGGACGGGCAGCGGCGTGCTGGCTCTTGCAGCCCGGCTTTTCGGTGCGCACCGGATCGTCGCGACCGATTTCGATGCTGAAGCGATTCGCACCGCGCGACAAAACGAGGCGCTGAATTTCCGTGAACCACTCGTCCGCTGGCAGCAGGCGGACGTGAAAAAATTTCGAGTGAAGGCCCGCTATGATCTCGTGCTGGCCAATCTTTTCAGCGGGATTCTCTGCGAGGCCGCCGAGCCCATTGCCACGTCGCTACGGGCGGGCGGAGAACTTTGGCTGAGCGGCATTCTTCGCGCGCAGCAAGACGAGGTGATCGCGGCCTATCTGGCCCGGAACCTGACCCTTCTTCGCACCGTCCGGCGCGGGAAATGGGTCATGCTTCGCTTTGGACTTTAGCGATTTCGCGTTTAAGAAACTGTCGGCGCGTTCAGGAAAATGAGCCAGACGAAATAAGCGACCGATCCCAGCGCCAGCAAGGTCAGCCCGGTCAGGCTTAGCGTCCAGGCCAGCGACTGCTTGCCTCGTGCTTTTTTCACGATCGGCGAAGCATTCACAAATTCGGCGGGACGACCGTGCGTATTGCATTCGGCCAGGTTCACCCGGGCGGAAGGTTCCGGCATCGGCTGGCCGGGCGGTTGATGCTCGGAATCGTAAAGCATCTCGATATTGCCGAGACGCAGGATGTCGTTCCGGCGAAGCTTTTGCTGCGAAATTTTGTCGCCGTTGATTCGGGTGCCATTGGTCGAGTCGTGGTCCTGGATGATGTAATCCTGACCCTCGAGCTTGAAGGTGGCGTGGTGGCCGGAAACACTGGCGTGTTCAAGCTGGATGCCGTTGTCGGGCAGGCGGCCGACCGTGACTTCCGGACCCTTGAGGTCAAAAGTTTGACCAGCGAACTCCGGGGATTGTGCAACTAAGCGGGGCATAGTGGCAAACGCTACGAATTTTTACTTCCCTTATCAATCATTTTACCGAATTCCCGGAAAAAGTAATTCGCATCGTGGGGCCCGGGTGCGGCTTCGGGATGATATTGCACGGAAAAGACTGGCTCGGAACGATGGCGCAGACCTTCGCTGGTGAGATCATTTAGATTGATCTGAGTGGTCTCCACTTCCCCGGCGGGAAGCGACTTCGGATCGACCGAGAATCCGTGGTTTTGAGAGGTGATGCTGATGCGACCGGTGGTCAGGTCCTTGACCGGTTGATTGCCGCCGCGATGACCGAACTTCAGCTTGAAGGTCGAGCCGCCGAGGGCGTAACCGAGAATTTGATGGCCCAGGCAGATCCCGAAGATCGGCTTCTTGCCAATGAGCGAGCGCACCGTCTTGTGCGCGTAGGTGATCACGGAGGGATCGCCCGGTCCGTTGGAAAGAAAGATGCCATCGGGATTGGTCGAGAGCGCTTCCTCGGCCGACGCGGTCGCCGGGAGCACGCGCACCTGAAAACCATTTTGGCGCAGGCGCCGCAGAATATTGATCTTCAGCCCGTAATCGTAGGCGACAATGCGGTATCTCACCGGCGGCAGAGGCTCGTAATAATCCTCACTGGTGAGGGGAGGCGCGTTGGGCGGGCGCTTGCCGTGGATGAGTGTCCACTTGCGGCTGAGCTGGCTTTTGGGGTCCCAATCGTAGGCGGCAGGGCAGGTCACTTCCT
>JAMFSY010000093.1 GCA_026225555.1 Methylacidiphilales bacterium | reverse complement strand
CGCCGATGGAATAGACGCCGGGAACGTTGGTCTGCCAGTGCGCGTCGATGGCGATGCGTCCGCGCTCAGTGATCTTTACGCCCGCTTTTTCCAGTTCGAGGCCCGCCGTGAACGGCTTGCGTCCGACTGAGACGAGGACGAGGTCGCCGGAGTAGGTGACCGGCTTGCCGTCCTTCACGCCCTGCAATTCAACGCCCTTGTCGGTGACTTTGGCCGACTCGATCTTGGTGCTGAGCTCGAATTTGATGCCCAGTTTCTCGAGACTCCGCTGGAGCACCTTCGAAGTCTCGGGATCGAATCCGATGGCCGCGATGCGCGGCAGAAATTCGACGATGGTGACTTCCGCGCCGAGGCGACGCCAGACGGAGCCGAGCTCCAGTCCGATCGCACCAGCGCCGATGATGAGCAGTTGCTTCGGCACCTTTTCCAGCGCGATGCCCTGGTCACTGTGGATGACTTTCTTGCCGTCGTATTTGAGAAAGGGAAGCTCGATGGGCACGCTGCCGGTGGCGAGCAGGACGTTCTGCGTCTTGAGGGTTTTCTTCGCGCCGCCTTCGTCGGTGACTTCAACCGTGTGGGCGTCGAGCAGCTTGCCGAGGCCCTTGACGACCTCGATCTTGTGTTTCTTCATTAGATAGGCGACACCGCCGGTGAGCTTGCCGACGACATCGACTTTGCGCTTCATCATCGTGCCGAGATTGACCTTGATGTCGGTGGCGATGATGCCGTGCGCCGCGAAGCGTTCGCGGGCGAAATGGAGATGTTCCGTGGAGGCGAGCAACGCCTTGCTCGGAATGCAGCCGACGTTCAGGCAGGTGCCCCCGAGCGTCTTGTCTTTTTCCACGATGGCGGTCTTGAGACCGAGTTGGGCCGCGCGAATGGCGGCGATGTAACCGCCGGGGCCGCTGCCAATCACGACGAGTTGATAATCAAAGTCAGGCATGAAAAAAGACTAGCGCAGGAGGGGGCGGAGTGCCATAGCGGAATGCACGGCTCTCGCGACGGTCGCTATCACCCAGCTGCTGGTGTGGCGTTCTTTTGGAGCTTGCTGAAAAAGGCGCGCGCTCAAAAATGTCGGTCATCCTGAGCTTGTCGAAGGATCAGTTCGGTTGCCGCTTGCTTTCGGCGAAGCAGAACTGATCCTTCGACAAGCTCAGGATGACTGACTTTTTCAGCAGCCTCCTAATGCTTCGCACCGCCGGGCACCGCGGCGGGTGCCTTGATCAGCATCTTTTGCAATTCCGTCGTCAGAGTGTCGTTAATGAGGTCATCGACGCTGCGGCCCTGGCTGGCGGCGAGGGCGCGCAGGAGGAGGTATTGGCGCACGCTGATGGCGGGGTGCAACGTGACGTCCATGCCATTCGGCAGGTCGAGCCAAAGGTCGCGCGCCTGGGCGATTTGCGGGTCGGGGAAGCCGAGCGGTTTCAAGGTCACCGCAGCCACGATTTCGTCGCCGACACTGTTTAGGTCCGTATCGCTGACGGTCAGCATCCGGCCATTGAGATGGGTCTCGGTGCGGGCCTGCGCGACGGCGGCCTGCATGGCGGCGTTCACGTCGCCGAGGGGGATGTTTTTCTGCTTGGCGAGGGTGCGGAGAAAATCGTTATAGGGCGCGAGAATCTGGTTCCTTGGGCTGGCGGCATCCTCGGTGATCATCGTGGAGGTCAACAGCACGACCTTCACGCCCGCCGCTGTCGCCTGATCAACCATGGCGGTGATGCTCGCCTGGTATTGATCGAGGGGAATATTTTTCGGGCCCCGGGAGACATCCGAAACGCCGCAATTGAGGACCAGAAAATTCGGTTTCTTGGAGAGCGCATCGCGACCGAGGCGGCCGAGCAGGTCTTTCGAAGTGTTGCCTCCTCCTCCCAAGGGAAAGACGGTGATCGCCTGCCCCTGCTGCCGATAGGCGAGGTCGATCAGGTGAATGAATCCAGTTGGCTTTTGCCAGCCGAGCTGGACGGCGTTGTCGCCGAAAAAAGCAATGGTCGGGCCGGATTGCAGGTCGTAGGTCTGCGCACGGAGAAGGCTCGCCGGGAGAAGCCACGCGGCGAAGAAGGTGGCCTGGATCCAAAGAGCGGGGAAGAAAAGAAAGCGCATGGTGGAGGATGATGGGAAAGCAAATCAGGGCTGTCGGAGCACCAGCTCGATGCGCCGATTTTGGGCGCGGCCTTCCGCGGTATCGTTGGAGGCGACCGGCTTGTCGCCGCCGAGGCCGCTGGCGGTGAGCCGTCTTTTATCGACGCCGCCCGCGACGATCAGGGCGAGGGTGGTGCGGGCCCGGGCTTCGGAAAGGCGTTGGTTGTCGATTGGGTCGCCACTGTTATCGGTGTGACCTTCGAGGCTGACCTGCAAGTCGGGATGTTTTTGCAATAACCGAACCACGCGGTCGATGAGCGGCTGGGCATCGGTATCGAGATCGGGTCGGCTGGGGAGAAAGGTTATGGGCAGGACGACCCGGCCCTTTTTGATCAGCGTGGAATAAAGTGGATCCTCTTCCGGTGCTGCGGTGGCCGCGACGGTCGGTGAGACGCCGCGGGTTTCCATCACGGTCAGGCCAATCGACGACATGCCCGGTTCCAGGTAGACCCAGATGTCGTGGCCCGGTTCGCTGTGGTGAAAGGTTTCGTTCACATCGCCGACCGCCCCGCTTTTTTCCAGGGCGAAATGGGTGGAAACGGCCAGCTTTTCATAATAGTCCTGCACTTGGAAAAGACTCGGCGGCGCGACATTCGGCCCGGGTTCGTAGCGGAGTACGTAGCGATGTCCGGTAGCGCGAACGACCTCGACATGGCTCGCGTCGGTGGGCTGAGGCCGCGCGACGGGAAAATTGAAGGCGGCGGGGCTATCCTCGTCGTAATCGGTGATGATGAAGCCGGGATAGCGGGGAAAGCCCGGGTAATCACGCGAGCTTTCCACATCGCCAACATCGCCGCGGAGCGGGTGCCAGGCAAAAATGAGCACAAACGCGGGGAAGAGCAGCCTCACGGGCACGCACGCTAACCGAAAAGGGAAGCGCGGTGCGAGGCGAAAAGCCACCGATTCGCGCGCGGCACGAGCCATGCTATGTTGAAGGCATGGAACTCCCCGATGAAGTGGGCATCATGACGCTCCCCAACGCCATCCTCTTTCCGCAGGCGCTGCTGCCGCTCTATATTTTCGAGCCGCGCTACCGCGCGATGCTCAAGGAATCGCTGGAAAGCCAGCGGATGTTTGCGGTGGCGTTGCCGCATCATGCGGCAAGCACATCGCTGGTGCCCAACCGCGTCGCGGGCGTCGGATTGATCCGCGCCTGCGTGGACAAACCGGACGGCTCCTCCAACCTGATTTTGCAGGGCGTGAGCCGCGTTCGCTTCACCGATTTCGTGCAGGAAAAGCCCTACTACGTCGGAAGGATCGAGGTCCTGACCACGGAGGAATCGGACGCGCTGGAAGTCGAGGCGCTGTCGGTCAAGGTGCTGGAAATGATCGGCACGATGCACGACTCCGGCGACATCCAGGCGGAGGGCATCCTGAAGTTCCTGAACGAGATCAAGGACTACGACGCACTGGCCGATATCGTGACCTACAGCTTCATCGAAGACGTGACGAGCAAGCAGGAAATCCTCGAGACGCTGAACCTGCGCACCCGCCTGCGGAAGGTCATCGTGGCGCTGCGCAAGCAGTCGTCCGGGCCGAAGATGGGGTGAGGTTTGCGAAAAAGCGCGCCTCATTCAGGAAATGGCCGGGTGGACGCGGGTAGCCGCCGCACGCCGTGCGGTGGAGGAGGGAAGGAAAGCTCACACGCTCCATTATTTTCCAAAAAGGCACCACCGCACGGCGTCCGACGCTAGAGCATTTTAAATAATACTGTAGCCGCAGGAGGCAAACCAACCCTCGGCATTTTGGGCGGTGACCTCGGCCAGGGCCGAGCCGATCGCCGCCAGCAGGGTTTCCTCGGTTCGAGCCTTGGCG
>JAMFSY010000092.1 GCA_026225555.1 Methylacidiphilales bacterium | reverse complement strand
TGGGCTGGGCCAGTTTGTGAAAAAAGACCTGTCCGGAAGCGGAGCGGATCGTGTTGGTGACCGCGTAAGTCTGGTCGGCGTATTCAATCTCGCCGGTATCGCCGACCTGCCCGCCCATCTCGGCGTAAAAGGGTGTTTCGTTGACGGCGAGCGCCCCGTTTTCGTTGGCGACGACGAGCGAGGGCGTCTGCAGTTCGCGGAAGCCGTAGAAGTGGGTTGGGTGCTTTTCGATTTCACCGGCGCTTTCGACGGTGATGACTTCCTTTTTCTGTGCGGCTTTGCCTCGAGCTTTTTGTTCGTCCATTAACTGATTGAATTCCGTGATATGAACTTTCATACCCCGCTCCCGAGCCATGAGCTCTGTGAGGTCTAATGGAAACCCGTAAGTATCATAAAGCTTGAACGCAATCTGTCCTGAAAGAATGCCTCCCAAATTTTGGTTGTTCGGCAGAGAGATGCCCAATGCTTTAGACATCTCATGCGAGCCCATCTTTATTACGTTGAGTGATTCGTCAAACAGCTGAATTCCTCGCTCCAGCGTCCGCAAAAAACTCTCCTCCTCCTGCGTCAGCGTCTTTTTGATCGTCTCCGCCTTGGTCACAACTTCAGGAAAAATGGCACCCATGCTGGCGCCGAGAACATCGACGAGTTTGCCGAGGAACGGTTCGCGCAGGCCGAGATTGCGGCCATAACGGACGGCGCGGCGCAGAATGCGGCGCAGGACGTATCCCCTGCCCTCGTTGCTCGGCGCGATGCCGTCGGCGATGGAAAAGCTGAGCGTGCGGACATGATCGGCGATGACGCGGAAAGCGACGTCTTCCTTTTCCTGCTCGCTCAGGTTTTGCGCGGAAGCAGGCAGCGTGGAGGCGTATTTCCTTCCGGTGAGTTTTTCCAGCTCGTCGAAGAGCGGACGGAAAACGTCAGTCTCGTAGTTGGAGATTTTGACCTCGTTGCTGAAATCGGTCAGGCCCTTGGTGCCCTGGATCATCGAGGCGACGCGCTCGAAACCCATGCCGGTATCGACATGGCGCGCGGGCAACGGGCCGAAGGTGCCGTCGGGATTGGCGTTGAACTGGATGAAGACGAGATTCCAAATTTCGATGCAGCGGGCGTCGCCGGAGTTGACCAGCTTGCGGCCTTCCTTCTGGGTCTCGAGATTGGGGTCGCGCGGGCCGGGGAGCAGATTGACGTGGAGTTCCGAGCAGGGTCCGCAGGGCCCGGTCTCGCCCATCATCCAGAAATTGTCCTTCTTGTTGCCGTTGACGATGTGGATGGCGGGATCAAGCCCGGCCTGGGTGAAAATTTCCGCCCAGGCATCGTAAGCCTCCTGATCAAAGGCGGCGGGATCGCCCTCGCCGGGCTTATAGACCGTGGCGTAAAGGCGCGAGGCCGGGAAATTCCAGCGGCCCACGACAAGCTCCCACGCCCAGGCGATGGCTTCCTTCTTGAAGTAATCGCCGAAGGACCAATTGCCGAGCATTTCGAAAAAGGTGTGGTGATAGGTATCGAATCCCACGTCCTCGAGATCGTTGTGCTTGCCCCCGGCGCGGATGCACTTCTGCGTATCCGCCGCGCGCGCGGGACTGTAGGGGCATGGAGCCTGCCCGAGAAAAATAGGCACGAACTGATTCATGCCCGCGTTGGTGAAAAGCAGGTTGGGCGCGTCCGGCAATAGCGGACTGGAAGGGACAATGGTGTGCTGCTTTTCCTTGAAGAAATCGAGGAAGCTCTGGCGGATGGCGGAGGAGGTCATGACTAAATTTTTGACAGAATTACAATTTAACAAACGGAGGAGGATTGCATTAGACAGGAAACATAAAAAACATGAAAAAAAATTGTCATCCTGAGCTTGTCGAAGGATCAGTTCGATCGCCCTTGATCGGAGAATGGTGAATAACGGCAAGAATAGGCGCCACCATGACCGACATGAACCCGAATAAGATCGGAAGGATAGTTTCGATCATCAACAAAGCTCCTGGATTGAACTGATCCTTCGACAAGCTCAGGATGACAGAGATTCCATCTCTTCAGAAATCAAGCGGCACAGCTCCGCGTAGACCCTGTTCTCGTTCTCACCGTGGCACACACCTCCGATAAAGAGGTCTGGGCAAAAGCCGACATAGACACGATCCGCGTTGCTCCACTTCACAAATTTCGGATAGTCCGCCATCATCAGCTAGCCGCAACCGGCACCGGCGCGTCAAACCACTTCCCGTTTTCCTTGATCAGGTCGACGAGGCGGTCAACGGCTTCGCCTTCGGGGATGTTGAACTTCACCGGGGTCTTGTTGATGTAGAGGTTGACCTTGCCGGGCGCGCCGCCGACGTAGCCGAAATCGGCATCGGCCATTTCGCCGGGGCCGTTGACGATGCAGCCCATGATGGCGATTTTCACGCCCTTGAGATGGTTCGTCGCCTCGCGGATTTTGGCGGTGGTGGTCTGAAGATTGAAGAGCGTGCGGCCGCAGGAGGGACACGCCACATAGTCGGTCTTGAAGATGCGATTGCCCACCGATTGCAGGATATTGAAGGCAAGCCGGACGCTCGCGCCGGGGCCGGGTTCGCCGCGAACGAGGATGGCATCCCCGATGCCATCGCACATCAGCGCGCCGAGATTCGAGGCGGCGCTGAGCATCGTTTCCAGGACATCCGGCGTCGCGCCGACGGCGGGCGGCAGGAATGTATCCTTCAGCAAAATGGGATGCTTCGCCGGGATCTGCGAGGCGAGGTAGCGATAGGCCACGATGGGTGAAAGCGTGCAGCCATCGGCGATGGTGACGAGATGCGCATCGGGCGAGCTCGCGAGGAATTCCAGCGCCTTGCCGTCACGCGGATCGACCTGGATGACCGATTCCTTTTCGACCACGAAATCGGGGAAGAGATCGCCGAGCTGAACGCGCTTGTGCTCGATGGCCTGGAAGGTGTTGAGGGTCGCGCCGACGCGGGTGGAAATGGAGGGACCGCCCACGGTGCCCTCGTTGAGCGTAATCGATTCGGAGGCGCGGCGGGCGAAGACGAAGGGATCGTAGCTCAGCGGCGGTTGCTGGGGCGGGAGTTCATCCTTGGCGTGCTTCGCGGCGAGACCGACGAGCGCGCGGGCCACGGGGATTTCGTGGACGCTATCTTCGGTGAGCGAGACGCGGATGGTATCGCCAATGCCGTCGGCCAGCAGCGCGCCGATGCCGATGGCGCTCTTGATGCGGCCATCTTCACCGTCGCCGGCTTCGGTGACGCCGAGATGCAGCGGGTAATTCCAATCCGGCCCGAGCTCGAGCAGGCGCGCGGCGAGCAACCGGTAAGCATTGATCATCACCTTCGGGTTGCTCGATTTCATCG
>JAMFSY010000091.1 GCA_026225555.1 Methylacidiphilales bacterium | reverse complement strand
TCCTCTTGGGCCAACGCTCTCTGCTCGTTTTGGAAGGTTCGAAGAGTGGTATCTTGCGATGAGACTTGTCCCAGACTCGCGACCATGCTCGAACCGAGCATGCCGATCACCAACGCTTCAAAAAATTTTCGATTCAGGAATCTTTTCACAACGTAAGCCTTGGATGTATTTGCATCTCACCTTACTTTTTTGTAACAGTCTATGAAATATTCTTGTACCACAGATAACGTGTTTGAGATGAGAGACATTCCCATCACGTATCACACCGGGATCCTCAAATCTTCCTAGTTATAGAGGACTTGCAGTATAGCCAAAGAGAGTGAAATACCAGGCGAAATTGCTTTGCAGGAACCGAACGGCGTCTTTCCCGATGACGGACATATAGTCGTTTTGAAGCGGTTCCACCTTAGGCCTGATAGCATGAAGACCAGCGATACCATAGACTTGGTCATCCTCTTGGGTTGCTTGAGGGACATTATTGAAATTATGCCCGAACTCGGGGAGGCCAAGGTACCCGTAAACTCTTTTGAGAGTTGCTTGAGGATCGGAAGTAAGATCTTCAAACCGAACAAAAAGGATCTTCTTGTCCCAACCCCGTTGATGGATTTCGATCAAGCGATCCAAGGCCAGCCCAACGGGAGGACTTTGGAGGTGAAGCAAAGCGCGTTTATATGTAGTGGTTCCACTGAGATTGGAATGGTTCTCGATGGGTCGATGCTTGTCAGGGTTCTGCCGGAACTTCTTTTCCATTGAGGCCAGGATTTGTCTTAGGTCCCGGACCATGCAAATGATCTTCGGTTCCTCATCGAAAATCAGCTTCAGTAAATCGAAATGCACACCCCAGCCCCGGGATTTATCCAGCACATAGGGTTTGTCGGTCAGGGCTTGGAAATAGGCTTCCATGCCCGCCCGACTGAAGGCGAGGAAAGCCTTCTTCATCAGGGCTGCATCCTGCGCCTTGAATTCCGCACTGTTGGTGTAGTTGAGGCGCGCTCCGAAGACCAATTCCAATAATCCCGAGGTGGGCGTGACGTAAAACTCGGGGTTCTGCGCCAAGATGTTCTGCAGCAGGGTAGAACCCGCCCGTGGCATGGAGCTCTGATAAAAGATTTTGGGAGGCATCTCCGTCAGCTTATACCGCCCCCGAAGAGAATCCTTCAATTGAAAGTTTTGAGGTTGATTTCTCACACAGACCGTAACCCCCTAAATCAAACCACGTACCAGAGGATGGCGATGTGGTCGAAAATGGGGAATAGCTGCTTCCCTCGATTCTCGGTAAGGCAATGGTAGATCATCGAACTGAGTAGAGCACCATCACTGAGGCGGTAAAAACATCGGACTGTCACACTTTAGCAAGCCAAACAAGGCTCAACAGACTTTATCAGAGTAGAAAAAAATCGGAGTGACAGGATTTGAACCTGCGACCTCCTGGTCCCAAACCAGGCGCTCTACCAAGCTAAGCTACACTCCGTTGTCGTTGACTTTAAGCCGCTTACAATACTTTTTTCGGGCCTAAAAAAAGCGGTGTGACATACACCCATGTCCTACATCACTCGTTTGGAGAGTAGATTTTTATCGGAGAAACCACAAGCTTTACCCTGCCTATGTCAATCGAATTTTCCATTACGCACTCTTGAGCATATCCCACAAGGTTCTTATTCATAATGTCTTGCGATCATTCTGAATTAAAAGGACTTTTTCATGTCCGCATTTACTTTTGGCCCATTCTGGTATGCGACCGTCTCGAACGCGCGCACGCTGCTGCCGCGTCCCTTATAGACGGAGGGCAATCCCAAACGGTTTTCAGGTGGCCAGAGTTATCCTTAACTTTTGAACGCCGATAAGCTCAAAAGCGGAGCAAAAGGCGAAGGGACAGGATCCAAGTAAAAAACGGAACTTACGAACTCAACCGTAATTACACTCGACGTCTTTCCTGTTTTATTGGCGGCACCTTTGGCTAACGCTGCAACGTCTGCCACCGTAATGTCGCCATATGAGCGATATTCTGCTGTCGGAAGCTGATACTCCTGACCGGCTATATTTTGAATAGTCCGCAAAAACTTTAGCCGCGTCATTTCCGCATACAAAGCGTTGTAATCCTCCCAAGTAGCTCCGTGTAATTCTACCCGCGTTAAGAATTGCTTCATAGACCACTATTTTACATGCCTTCTTGCATTCTGCAAATGCGCCTCCTCCCTCCCCAATTCTCTTTCAACGTTGGCAAAACGGTCGGATAGCGGTAGCGCAAGACCTTCCTTTAGACGGGACGAAGGAATCCTCCAATTGAATAGAAACCGACAGCGGCACGTAGTCAGTAATCGGCAGTGATCAGTTTAGATCCGTCATCCCGAGCTTGACACGGGAGGGGGTGCTGCCGATGGTATGGGAGTAGAACAAAAGCAGAAATCCATGAACCATCGATTTGGAATCAGTGCCCAAGCCGTAAAAGTTACGAGAGCGGAAGAACCTTCCGCACCATGGCTCACGCCTGGGCCCGAGAAGGAGACATGGAAGAACCAGGGTAATCATTACGATTACCAGGACCTCAAAACCTCCCGTCCTGCTGACTTAAAGATTACCATTTCAGGACCTCGCCAATTCAGTGGCGTGTGAGCAGGGCTAATCCTCGGACGCTCGATTGGAATTCCATCCTCGCTGGGCTGGTTCAGCTTTGGAGCGATAATCCACAGATTCTGAAGCGCAACGTACTTGTTGGTGGCGCGGCGTGTTTATTTTACCGAGATCAGTTGGAACGCATCAACGACCCTGATTTTCAGGTGCGTGCGTACAGTGAAGAAGAAGAAAGAGTTTGGCTCAGTCGTGACGCTGACTTTGCCACCACTGAACCGGAGCAAATGCCGGATAGCGCCGGGAGTATACCGTTGGGCAGGCTGCAAATGGGTTTCGCTCTTGGAGCCGAGGAGTTCAAGGAAAATGCCAGGAATGTAGAGCTAAGCTGGGAGGGTCTGACCTTCACAATGCTGATCGCTGATCCGCTTGATTTGTGGCGAGAAAAAGAGGCCGCGACGTACCGGCGAGCTCGCCCGCAAGACTCCCTGCACCTGGAAGTTTTGGGAATAACATTGCAATGGGAAATGGCGCATTATGCGGAAAAAATAGCAACCGGCGAGCTTCCCTTCAGTCAGTGGATTTCACGGGCAAATGAAGTAACAAGGCGTTGGAATTCTGTCCTGAGCTCTCAGCAATTGAGAGCAAGGCTACGGGTCGTAAATGTGCCAGAAATTACCAACTTTGTAGCCTCACGATAACCGAATGAAAAATGTGTTTCTTAAATCTTTGGAATGTTATGATACCTCTTCAACCTTTCAGCGTTAAATTCACCAAGGAAGAATGGGCCAACTTGAAGGCCCTCGCCATCGCTCTTGGTTGGTCAGAAGGCCACATTATTCGTGATTCGGTTGCCGCCGTCAGTCAGCTCGCCCAAAAGCCTAATTGTAAACCCAAGATCGTCGGCATGCTCCGCTACGCTCTTCAACACGAAAAGAAAGTTTCTTCAACTGATAATAGTTAAGCAAAAAAAAATCGCCAATGCCTTTGGCATTAAGTTGGTGGCATTTTTTTCAAAGCAAAAACTGAAGCTTTGGGAGTTGAAGGTGTTATCTGTCTGGGAAATATCGAAAGGGAACCACGTTCGGTTGTGCAGGAACAATTCAAAACCGCTGTCGTCGTATCAACTAAGGATGCACCAATCGGTGATTTGATCGCCACCGATGACGCAACTGAGCTTACTATGGTCGGTTATCAAATTCTTGGAAAAATCACTGAACGTGGGCTCGGTTTTCATGAATTCTCTCAAATGGCAGATGCGCTCAAAAAACATTTGCATACAGAGCCCTTGCGTGGGATGAATTTGATGCTGCTCAGGCTCGTCGACGAGCAGAGAGACGATCGCTCCCCCCTAGAAACGCGTGCGGAATTTCCAAGCGCTTAAGCCGACGGGTTACCCGGGCAATCGCTTCCAGGGGATTCATCTTGATGCCATTTCAAGATGGCCGAGAGCTTCCAGTCGTTTACCCAGTTCCTCCGTAGCGAGATTACGTTCGCGAGCCCTCCCCTCGCGCAAGGTATCAACCAAGGCGAGCAATTCATAGAGCTTCTGATCGCGGCGCGCGGCATACGGCACACTCCAAAACAAAGGTTCCAGGGCATAACCACGCACCTTACCTTCAGGATCGGGCCAGACGGGACGTAACTCCTTAGCGTCGTCTTGAGCGAAATGTTCCTTCAACGGCAGAGCGGCATATGCCGTAGGCATTCCACGGCTGGGTGCACCCCGCACGGCGGGAAAAGCATACTTCACTCCATGCACCAAATATTCCTTCAGCGCCTGGATACGAGGACGCCTGGTTTGCAAATCGAACAGCCCGGCTTCTGCCGCCCGCTGGGTGCCCTGGTACACTTCCCCTACACTCATGCCCAGTTCTTCGGCCAAATGAGCATAGTTCTTCGGAGCCGATTGGGAGAGCCACCTCAGCAATACAACAACATCCTAGGATTTGGCTGCCACGATCATATTCATAATTCGTGAATCATGAATAGCAGGAATAATCTCACTTTAAACAGCCAATTCCTTGCTCTGCTCAAAGGAGATGAGGTTAGTCAAAAGAGGCCCGGATTCCTGCTAAAGACTGGCAAATCGTACCAGTTCCTTTCGAGAAATTAGGACCTTCGTAAAACTTGCGTGCTTCTTGAGCAGACCTCTGTCGATTAACTTGTAGAGCTTCTTCCGCTTGATATTCAAGAGCTCACAGGCGTCTTTCGTTCCATAAAGAAGTTTATCAGAAACAATCGGAGAATTCGTGATTGGATTCATCGGAAAAACTTATCTCGCGCGAATCACAAATCGCAATCTCGCATAGGTAGTATTTTGGTAATACCCTCTGATGGCATCAAAGAATGCGGATACCGGCGAGCCTCAATGTGAACCACCACCATTAGCTAAAATTGTGACATACACTTTGACATACAGTGGCTCGAAAAGAAGGGACTTTAAGGCTCTCGAACGTTCTCTCGGCCGCTTTTCGGTCTTGCACCTTTACCTCTGAAAACCACCGTTCGGAACGCAATGCCCTCAAGGGCATTATCTTACAGATTTGCTCCCAAACCACGCGCTCTACCAAGCTAAGCTACACTCCGGGGAAGCGGTCGACGGGACCGGCTGATCACGTGATCGTATCAGCGAATGCCCGCCCGTAAAGCTTGGTCTTCCAAGAAGGCCCGTCTGGCGCTATTCGGAGGAGCATGCACCGATCGGCTTTGCCCTTTATCCTGCCCTTCCTGGTTTTCGCCCTTTTTCTGGCCGTGGAAGGTTGGTTTCCAGATCAGCATTATCTCCTGTACCCGTTCAAGACTCTCGCCGTCGCGGCGGTGATTGGCTGGTACTGGCGCCAATTGCCAAGCCTGCGTCCTGGCGCGCCGCTGGGCAGCATCCTGGTGGGAATTGTCGCAGTCGTTCTGTGGATTGGGCTGGATCCTTTTTTAGTCCACTACCCGCCGCCGCTGATTGGGCGGAATCCTTTTCTGATTTATCCCGCCGGTGAGGCCTGGCTTCTTTTTGGTTTTCGCGTCCTCGGCATCACGCTTTGCGTTCCCATCCTGGAAGAACTCCTGTGGCGGGGATTTCTCATGCGCTGGCTCATTCGCGAGGACTTCACGCAGGTCCCCTTGGGCACCTACACGTCGTTCTCCTTCTTCACCACCACCGCCCTTTTTGCCAGTGTCCACGGCTGGGAATGGCCCCTTGCCGTGATTGTGGGACTGCTCTACGGAGCCTGGTTCGTGAAGACAAAAAGCCTGGGCAATGTCATGCTCGCCCATGGGGTGACCAATCTGCTGCTGGCGCTCTATTGCCTCGTCAGCAACGACTGGCATTTTCTCTCCATCGTGGATCCGCCTCATCATGGCTAAGCGATCCGAAGCGTCCGGTTTTCGATGAAAATTCATCAAAAACATCCAAAACCTTTTGCACTAACCGACGCTTCTAGTACAACCTTTGCTGTTCAATTTAAAAGACATGAGTGACCGCCTAAAAGCATACGCCCGCGCCGGAGTCGATGTTGACCTTGGCAACAAAGTCAAAGCCGGCCTTCCCGCCCTGCTCCAAACCGCCCATCGCCCGGAAGTCCTGGGCAAGGTCGGCGGCTTCGGCGGCCTCTTCAGCGGCAGCTTTCCCAAGATGAAGGAGCCGATTCTGGTTTCGAGCATCGATGGCGTGGGCACCAAGATCAAGGTGGCCGTGCTGATGAACCGGCACGACACGATTGGCGAGGATCTCGTCAACCACTGCGTGAACGATATCGCCGTGCTGGGCGCCGAACCGCTCTTCTTCCTCGATTACATGGCTTCCGAGCGCCTGGATCCGCATCGCTTTCGCCAGCTGATCAGCGGCATGATCCGTGGCTGCAAAAAGGCGGGCTGCGCGCTCGTTGGCGGCGAGACGGCGCAGATGCCGGGTATTTATCACGGGTCGGATTACGATCTCGTCGGGACCATTGTCGGCGTGGTCGACCGCTCGAAAATGATCGACGGCAGCACCATTCGCCCCGGCGATGTCATCGTGGGCCTGCCCTCCTCGGGCCTTCACACCAACGGCTATTCCCTCGCGCGCGAAATCCTTTTCAATCAGCTCGGCTGCCGCCTTGAGGCGCGTTCCGATGGCATGCGGGGCACGCTCGGCGACGAGCTCCTGAAAGTCCACACGCTTTACCTGCCGCAGATCCGCAAAGTCCGCGCGGAACTCAAGATCAAGGGCATCGCCCACATCACCGGTGGCGGCCTGATCGATAACATCCCGCGCGTTCTCCCCGAAGGCGTCGATGCCGAGATCCAACTGGGAAGCTGGCCCGTGCCGGCGCTCTTCAAGCTCCTGGCCTCCGCCGCGCGGATCAAGAATGAAGAACTGCATCAGGTCTTCAACATGGGCATAGGCATGGTCTTCATCGTGGCGGCGAAAGATGCGGCGGCGACGGTCAAGCTGACCCGCGGAAAAGTTATCGGCCAGATCATCAAGGGCAGCCGGACGGTTCTCTTGAAAGAAGCCAAAAAGAAATCTTAACTTCAGCCGTCCCCCATTGCTGAGCTGGCCTAATCTCCATTCAGCAGGTGACCTCCACGGAAGTCGACAGACCCAACCGAATCGATCCTTCGCCAAATTCAGGATGACTTTATTTTATGTCCAAACGCGCCCTTCTCTCCGTCTCCGATAAAACCGGCCTGGTCGAGTTCGCCCAAAGCCTCGTCACCACCGGTTATGAGCTTATTTCCACCGGCGGAACGGCGACCGCCCTGCGCGGCGCGGGCCTGACCGTCAGCGACATCTCCGATGTCACCGGCTTCCCCGAAATGCTCGACGGCCGGGTGAAGACTCTCCACCCCAAGGTCCACGGCGGCCTGCTTTTCCTGCGCGACAACCCCGAGCATCGCGCCCAGGCCGAAGCCCATGGCATCGCGCCGATCGATCTCGTCGTGGTGAATCTCTATCCCTTCGAGCAGACGATCAGCAAGGCCGACGTCACGCTCGAGCATGCGATCGAGAATATCGATATCGGCGGGCCCTCCATGCTCCGCAGCGCGGCGAAGAATTATCGCAGCGTCACGGTCATCACCGATCCGGCTGACTACGCCATCGTTTCGGCGGAACTCGCGGCGAACGGCGATACCACGCTCGCCACTCGCGAACGGCTCGCCGCCAAGGTCTTTCGCACCACCGGTTATTACGACGCACTGATCGCGAATTTCCTCACGCAACGCCTGCCCGAGCCGGAACCGTTTCCGGAAACGTTCGCGCTGCCGCTACGCCGGGCCCAGGCGCTCCGTTATGGGGAGAATCCGCACCAGGTGGCCGCGCTTTACGGCGGTTTCCCGCGCCATTTCCAGCAGATCCACGGCAAGGAACTTTCCTACAATAATCTCATCGACATCAACGCGGCGGTGCGGCTGATTCGCGAGTTCATCGGTGACCTACCGACCGTCGCCATTCTCAAGCACACCAATCCGTGCGGCATCGGCAGCGCGCCCACTCTCGCCGAAGCCTGGGCCAAGGCCTACGCCACCGACCGGCAGGCGCCCTTCGGCGGAATCATCGTGGTCAATCGCCCACTCGATCTCGCGACCGCACAGGTCATCGCGGAGATTTTCAGCGAGGTCATCATCGCGCCCGCCTTTGAACCCGAGGCGCAGACGCTGCTCTTCAAGAAAAAGAACCTTCGCCTCATGATCAACAGCGAGACCTCCGCTCCCGCGCCGAGCCTCGAAATCCGCTCCTGTATCGGCGATTCCTTCCTGCTCCAGGGTGGCGACGCGGACATCGTCTCCACCGCCGCGTGGAAAGTCGTGACCAAGCGCCCGCCCACCGAGGCGGAGCGGGCCGCATTGCTCTTCGGCTGGCGCACGGTCAAGCATGTGAAGTCCAACGCCATTGTCTATGCGGCGGCGGATCGCACGCTCGGGATCGGTGCGGGCCAGATGTCGCGCGTCGATTCCTCCCGCATCGCGATCTGGAAAGCATCCGAGGCGAAGCTCGATCTTACCGGCAGCGTCGTTGCTTCCGACGCCTTCTTCCCCTTCCCCGACGGCCTCATCGCCGCCGCCGAAGCGGGCGCCACCGCCGCGATCCAACCCGGAGGCAGCGTCCGCGATGCCGATGTCATCGCCGCCGCCGATGAACGTGGCCTGGCCATGATCGTTACCGGCCAGCGCCATTTCCGACATTAAAAGGATATGAACCCCGGCCCTTTCGCATCGGCGGAAGGTCGCGTAAAGGGAACAATCAACGCCCCCGGCTCATCCTAGGCTTGTCCCCGGATCGGTTCCGAAGGAATCTCCCGCCATGCCTGTCATCTTCGGCCTCGATCCCTCGTTGCGCAGCACGGGCTATGGCATCATCCATCTGGAGGGTCGCGACTGGCGCGCGTTGGCTTATGGCGTGATCAAAAACCCCGACAAGATCGTGCCCTCCCGCTGCCTTGTTGCGATTCATCAGCAGGTGACCGATCTCCTGCAAAAGTACCAGCCGGATGCCGCCGCCGTGGAGGGCATCATCTACCTTCAGAATTATCAGACCGCCATCACGCTCGGTTCCGCGCGAGGGGCGGCCCTGCTCGCCTTTGCCCAAGCCGGTCTGCCCATCTATGAGTATGCCCCACGCCGGGTCAAAGCCGCCGCGACGGGCCGGGGTGGCGCGCAAAAGGCCCAAGTCGGCTTCATGATGCGAGCCCTGCTGGGCCTGACTGAGAATCCCCCCGCCGACGCCGCCGATGCGCTCGCCATTGCCTTGACCCACGCCCAAAATACCGGCATAAAAACCCAAACAAAGGAAATCTGAATTATCTTGCCTGCATAACCTTCCGTGGGAAGACTATGCCATCCTTGATCTCCATGAGCCCTAAGAATACCCGCCTCCTTGTCGGCCTGATCCTTACGCTCGCCGCCGGCCTAAGCCCGATCCCGGCACAAACCTCCGTCGCCACTGTGCCGGAAGGGTTTATTAATTTTTCGCTTCCCGCGACGAAGGTCGGCCAAAATTCAACGACTTATCTTAGTGTGCCGTTAATGCTTGACCCCAACTATTCGGGTTCAATTTCATCGGTTACTTCCAATTCTATTACTGTTGCCGATAACCCGGCTCCTTGGACTTCTGGTGGGCTGGCGGCTGCATCATCTCCTTATTTTGTAAAGTTTCTAACTGGAGCTGAAAAAGGTCGCATCATACGGGTAACTGCCAATACAACTAATACTCTGACTCTTGATACAACGGACAATTCCAATTCTCCGATCCAAACGGTAGCTCTAACGGCGCCCGGCTTTAGCGTCCAACCAGGCGATACATTTCAGGTTTTTCCGGGCGACACCCTTGCCTCTTTATTTGGAGCAAACACCGCCCAGAGTCCATTGATCTTAAATGGCACAGCCAGTCCCCTCACATCGGATAGTATCGGAATTTACAGCGCTGCTGCCATCGGCTGGCAGACCTTTTATTTCGATACTAGTAGCAACTACTGGAAGCTTCTGGGTTCATCTCAAAATGTCAATAATACCGTCCTTTATCCGGGAACTTCTTTGATCATCACGCGACGAGCCAATGAGCCCGCGCTGACCTTTACTTTGACTGGAAGAACCGCAGAAGTTCCACTTTTGACGAAAACCACCGGCAACAGTGGCATTGTTTACTCCTCCACGCGGTATGCTACCGACTTAAAGCTCTCCCAATTACAGTTCGGCAGTAATTGGACTCAGAACAATTCTCCTCTCATTGCAGATAGTATCGGGATTTGGGATGCTATTTACCAAAAGTGGGACAGCTACTACCAGTTGCCGGATTCCACTTGGCGCGAATTAGGAAATCCATCAACCGATCAGAGTAATTTGGTCATTCCTGGAGGATCGGCCTTAGCGATCCTAAAACGGGGAGCCATCAGCGTCACTGATTCAACTTCCTTTTTGGCCTCGCCATTACCCTATTCACTTAACTAGGAGATGAGTTTGAACCTATTTAGCTTACGATTTTTAGCACCTATCCTTATCTGTGTAACTTCGGTGCCGTTATGTGCAGCCGATACATGGATTAATGGGGGAGGAGATTCTCTTTGGACAGATGCTGGTAACTGGTCGTCTGGCGTTCCCACCAGTAGTTCGGATGTCCAAATTGGAACCCAACCCTCGTTTAATGGCATCATAATCAATACCGGCGGGTCTACTACAGTAACTAGTTTTACCTTTAATGGTACAATGACCGCCGCTTCGACAGTGCAGGCAGGCTCAGGAGAGATCTTAACGGTTAACGGGGCGATCTCTAATCTTAGTTCGTTTAATCAAGATTTTACACTGTCGGTCGATTCGGGCGCTAATGCTACTTATGCAGGCGGTTCAGCGGGATTGACTTTCAGCCAATTAATCGTCGGATCCGATGATATCAATACTACTGGATTAGTGGATATTTCCGCAGGGTTAACGTTCACCATAAATTCTCTCTCCTCCTACGGACAAATCGGTTCGGTCGATGTCGCCGGAGCGACGATTAACATTGGTGGCGGCTACACCGGTCATTACGGGGACACCTTTGATCTCACCTCGGGCAATTTTGCTTCCGCGACCTTAGGCTCGCTACCCACGCTTTCCGCAGGTCTGTCTTGGGATACCTCGGACTTCCTGACCGACGGCGTCATCGAGGTGGTGCCTGAACCTTCCTTTTTTGCCTTGCTCACGATGGGCCTTGGTTTCCTTGCCATCGGGGCTTTGGCCAAAAAACGTTTTGGCGCCTCTTTGAGATAAACCGCCAGTCGGCAGTCGGTTAACATTCCGCGCTATCCAACCGATTCGCGTTTGAAGAGTGAGCCTCATGCTCAGGAAAAATCGTAACGCCCTTTCGTTCTTTTGGCTGATCTGCCTGTTTCTGGAAACGGCTTGGGCGTTTAGCCCGCCGGTACTGGGGGCTGGCATGGTCCCTCGCCCGGAAAGCGTCCGCGCGGTCACGGAAACCACCGACATCGGGCCGCCCGATCCGCGCCGACCGGCGATCTCCCGGCGCACTTTGAAAGCGGCGGAAACTTCCGCCTCCATGACTTTTGCGCTG
>JAMFSY010000090.1 GCA_026225555.1 Methylacidiphilales bacterium | reverse complement strand
TTTATATATAGCACGAGAGGTGGGTCGTAAATTTCGCGCAGGCTGTCGGGGTAGGCCTTATCGGCCTGCGTGAGAACGGTCAGCCCTAATTCTTTCACCCATTGCCGCTCTTTTTCCACGCCAGCGCCTGCTTCCCAATCCGCCAATTTGCGGGCGAGATCGGCTCCGATTCCTTCCACCGACCGCAAATCCGCCTCGCGGGAGACTAAAGCACGGTCGAGCGTGCCGAAGCGCTCTTTGAGGCGTTTTGCCTTCACTGGGCCGATTCCGGAGATAAGGTTAACGATAAAGTATGCTTCAGACTCGGTCATGAGACCCTCATGCTAAAATGAACAATCCATCGGGTTAAAGTCCTCATGACGTTTGGAGACAATTTGCCTCCGCTTCTGTCATCCTGAGCTTGTCGAAGGATCAGTTCCGCCCGCCTCAAGGGCAATGAACTGAACTGATCCTTCGACAAGCTCAGGATGACAGAGTGATGAGTCGTCATTTGAGCGTTAAGCGGTACACAGCCTGCGAAGCTAGGTCAGATGAAATTTCGCAACCACTTTTGGCTTCTCCCAAGCTGGAAAGCAACACCCAACGGTTCCGCCCATCGGCAGCAACTTTCTTGTCGTTTCCAAGAGCGGCGAGAACAGAATCGCTAGAAACGCCAGGCTTTAAGCTTATAGGAAGGTCATTTGCCTTCAAAGCTCCTTCAATTCTGTCAGCGTCTAATTGAGGCAATCCCGCCTGCTGCACCGACAGCCATGCTGCCGCCCGCATACCAATCGCAATGGCTTCGCCGTGCAGGTAGGTTTCGTATTTGGTGGCCTTTTCAATGGCATGGCCGATCGTGTGGCCGAAATTCAATAAAGCCCGCAGCCCCTTTTCCTCGAATTCGTCCTGCTCCACGATCCGTGCCTTGATGGCCACACATTTCTCGATGATGTCCGCGAGGTCGGCGTCCTCAGGCTTCACGCCCTTCGCGACGCGGTCGAACAGCGCCCGGTCGGCAATGGCGCCGTACTTAATCACCTCCGCCATCCCGGCGGCGAATTCGCGTGGCGGCAACGTGGTCAACGTATCCAGATCGGCCACGACCAGCTTCGGCTGATGGAAGGCGCCGACCAGATTCTTACCCTCCGGCAGGTTCACCCCGGTCTTGCCGCCGACGGAGCTATCGACCATGGCCAGGAGCGTCGTCGGCACCTGGATAAAATTCACGCCCCGCAGGTAACTCGCCGCGGCAAAGCCCGCGAGATCGCCAATGACCCCGCCGCCCAAGGCGATAATCGTCCCCGCGCGCGGCACCTTTTTCTTCGCCAGGCGCGAGAGAAGATGAGCCATGACATCGAGCGACTTGCTGCTTTCGCCCGGCGGCACCTCGATCAGAAACGAACTCAGGCCTGCAGCCATAACGCTTTGCTGAATGCGCTCGCCCATGAGCTCGCCTACATTGGCATCGCTGATAATGGCCACTGGCTCGCCCGAGGAAAGGAAGTCGCCCACGCGAGCCAAAATGCCCGAGCCAATGAGCACATCATAGGCGCGCGCGCCCAGGTCAACGTGGACGGTCTTGAGATCGGAAGGCTCGGCGCTCATGGCCCTCTTTATATACACATCCGTCCCCGTTCCGTCATCCTGAGCTTGTCGCAAAGATGCACGATAAGAGCGGTTTGCCGGTAGCCGGGGCACGGCGTGTGCCAGTTGCCATCCAGCAGGCCGAGTGCGGGATGGAAGAGAAGTTTCCGGGGAATCTCTGAGCTGATGACAAAGCCCCCAAAGTGCGCTAGTGTGTCCGTTCTATGACGTTGACTGAAAAGCTCCTCGCCCGCGCCAGTGGCAAGGCCCACGTGGCCCCGGGTGAAAATGTATGGGTGAGCACCGATGTTCTCCTGACCCACGATGTATGCGGGCCGGGCACGATTGGCGTGTTCAAGCGCGAGTTCGGCAAGACCGCCAAGGTCTGGGACAAGAACAAGATCGTCATCATTCCCGATCACTACATCTTCACCGCCGATTCCCTTTCCAATCGCAACGTCGATATCCTCCGCGCCTTCGTGCAGGAGCAGGGCCTGCCCTATTTTTACGATGTGATCGATGACCCGAATGGTCACTGGATCTTCGACGCCTCGCGCGGCCAACTCAAGAAGCAGTACGGCTCGCGTTTCGCGGGTGTCTGTCACACGGCGCTGCCGGCGAAGGGCCACATCCGCCCCGGCGAAATTCTCTTCGGCACGGATAGCCACACCTGCATGGCGGGCGCGTTCAATATGTTCGCCACCGGCATCGGCAACACCGACGCGGGCTTCGTGCTCGGCACGGGTAAATTGCTGATCAAGGTTCCGCCCACGATGCGTTTCTTCCTCGAAGGCACGCTGCCCAAGGGCGTCATGGCCAAGGACGTGGTCCTGCACGTCATCGGCGAAATCGGCTTCGATGGCGCGACCTATCGTGCGATGCAGTATGAGGGCCCCGGCGCGATGGCGCTGAACATGGATGACCGCATGACCATCGCCAACATGGCGATCGAGGCGGGCGGCAAGAACGCCGTCTTCCCGGCGGACGAAAAGACCTTCGCCTACGTGAACGAACGCACGGCCCGCAACGGCACGAAGTCCGACTTCACGCCGGTCGAGGTCGATAAGGACCAGAGCTTCGTTTACGACGATGTGGTCGATCTCTCCAAGCTGGAGCCCACCGTCGCGATGCATCCCGACCCGGGTCAACGCGCGCTGGCCAAGACGCTCGATAATATCCAACTCGACCGCGCCTACATCGGCTCGTGTACGGGTGGCAAGACGTCCGACTTCCTCGCCTTCGCGGAGATCCTCAAGGGTCGCACCGTGAAGATCGACACCTTCGGCGTGCCCGCCACGCCCGATGTCGTGCATGAGTTACAGACGACGAAATTCGGCGACCAGACGGTCTGGAGCATCCTCGAATCCGCCGGCGTGCAGATGACCGAAAACGCCTCCTG
>JAMFSY010000089.1 GCA_026225555.1 Methylacidiphilales bacterium | reverse complement strand
GCTTTTGCTTTGCCGACGTGGTGTCGTCATATCCTGCCAGATGCAACAGGCCGTGGAGGGCATAGAGAAGGACTTCTTCCTCGACTTGCAGCCCGTGCTTCGGGGCCTGCTCCTGCGCGACGGCGGGACAGACGAGAATTTCGCCGTACGGAAAAGTGATGACGTCGGTCTCCGTCGGATCGCCGAGGAAGTCAGCGTGGACTTGAATCATGGTCGCGCGATCGACCAGCACGAAGCTGACTTCCAGGAGCTCTTCCGGCAAGGGCCGGGGCAAAAAAGCGAGCGAGGCCTTAAGCTGCCGCAGAAGCGGACGAACCCGCAGAGGCACTTCGCTTTGTGGATTGGACAACCGTACTCGCACTCGATTTGTCCTTCTTAGCGTAGGAGATGCGGCTGTGCATCATGTTTTTCACGGTCGCGGCCATGGCCTCGGCGGCGGCGCGGATTTCGTTCATGGTCAGGTGCGATTCATCGAGCTGATGATCGGCGATTTTGTCCGCCACGATTTCGTTCACCAAATCCTCGATGCGTTGGGGCGTCGGCTTTTCCAGCGACCGGGAGGCCGCCTCGACCGAGTCAGCCAGGGAGACGAGCGCGATCTCTTTCGTCTGCGGACGCGGACCGGGGTAGCGGAAGGAATTCTCGGAGACTTCCGGCACGTCCTCCTCACGCATGTTCATGATCTTGCCGCCCTCGCGCGCATCCCGCGCCTGCTGGAGCGCGCGCTGATGGAAATAGCTGACGATGGAGTCGCCGTGATGTTGCTGGATGGCGTCGAGGACCTGTTTTTTCAGGCGATACTTGATCGCCAGGTCGATGCCCTCCTTGACGTGCGCCACGATGATCAGCGCGCTCATGCTCGGGGAAAGTGACTCATGCGGGTTCATGCCCGGCGGAATGTTTTCCGTGAAATACTCGGGCTTGATGATCTTCCCGATATCGTGGAAATAAGCCATGACGCGGCAGGCGGTGGCGTCGAGTCCGATTGCCTTCGCTCCGGCTTCCGCGATATTCGCGACGATAAGGCTGTGATGATAAGTGCCCGGCGCCTCGATTGTCATCTGCTGGAGCAGCGGGTGATTGAGATCGGCGAGCTCAATCCAGGAAATCGTCGTGGTGATCTGGAATGCACCTTCCACCAGAGGCAGAATCGCGCTGACGACCAGCGCTGTGGCCAGCCCCGCACCGATGCCGCAGAGCCCCTGCCAGCCGAGAATTTCCCAAGGCCGGTGCAGGATGAGCCCAAGAATCACCGCACAAAGCAAATTAAGGGCCCCGACCGCCACGCCCGCGCGGATCAGGTCTCCTCGCTTGCGGACATTGCGGGTGAAGTAGACGGCGGTGAAACCGGAAAGCAGGCTGAGAAAGAGGAAGCGGAATTCGCTGTGGACCAGCAGTGAGGCCAGCATGCTGACCTGAATGACCGAGATGAGCCCCACCCGTGCGCCAAGCAGGAGGGTGATGAGAAACGGGGCGAACGTGCAGGGACTGAGGAAATAAAAGAGGGTCAGCCATTCCTGGTTATGCCGGGAAAGGACGAGATAAATATCCTTCACCATCACGAGGTTGAACCAGACCGCGCCGAGAATGAGGATTAGCCGCGAATTGGAACGCCAGACCTCCGGGCTATCAAGTTCCAGCAGCATCAGGCCGCTGAGGAAAACGATGAAAGCGAGCAACTGATCTTCCAGCATCGCCCCCGAACTCCCCCAGGCGACGCCCAGGTGAAGCAGCACAATGAAGACACCCAGGATAAGCAACCGCGTCATCCAGTTGCCTTCCAGACGCCCCTGCAGCGATTCCTCAGGGGCGACGAGGCGTGTCTTGTCACAGGCCAGGCCCTTCTTGACCAGGCGGCGACGTTCGAACCAATCGGTAAACATAGGCGACCCGTCAGAGGGTCAGGCTCGTGGTCTTCTCCCCACGGTGCGCCTTGTAAGCGCGGATGATCCGCTGGACCAGTTCATGCCGGATGACATCAACCTCGTCGAAGCGCGTGAAGGAGATGCCTTCCGTGCCCGCCAAGGCCTGCATCGATTCGATCAGCCCCGATTTGCGGTTATGGGGCAAATCGACCTGGGAAGGATCACCCGTGACGACGCACTTGGAATCCTGTCCCAACCGGGTCAGGAACATGAACATCTGCTCGGTCGTCGTGTTCTGGGCCTCATCCAGGATGATGAAGCTATGACTCAGGGTGCGTCCGCGCATGTAGGCCAAGGGGGCGATCTCAATGATGCCCTTGTCCATGTAGCGTTGGATCTCCTCATTTTCGAGCATGTCGTTCAAAGCGTCGTATAAGGGCCGCAGGTAGGGAAATATTTTCTCCTGCAAGTCGCCGGGAAGGAAGCCCAAGGCTTCACCAGCCTCCACGGCGGGCCGTGTCAGCACAATACGCGTGACTTCCTCATTTTTCAACGCCGCCACCGCCATAGCCATGGCCAAGAACGTCTTACCGGTGCCGGCGGGGCCTACGCCAAAGATTAAATCGTGGGTTTTGACCGCCTCCACATACCGCTTTTGCTGAAGCGACTTGGGGATGATCGGCGGCTTTTTAGCCGAAATCTGAATGCGGGCGGCATGCAGGTCGGGCAGCTTGGTATCGGTTCCCTTGACCACCGATTCGAGCGCAAAGTTGAACTCCACCTTGCGGATATAGAGTCCCTTTTCGCGGGCGAGATGAAGCTGCTGGAAGACGTCCTGCGCCTTGGCGATGCCCTCGGGCAGACCGTCTATCTTGATCCAACCCTCACGCGCGGTGATCTTGACGCCGAAGCGTTCTTCGATCTTGCGAAGATTTTGGGGATCGTTGACGTAAAGGGATTGCGCCGCGCGCGCATTTTCGAAGTTAAGCGTTTCGCTGGTTACCATTGGAAGTCGTGTGAGCGTATCGGTCGGAGACGGGATGTCAAACGTGGGTTAAAGATGCCGTTTCAGGCTTCCGGCGGCGGTTCCTTGGGCAATGGGGCATCCTTGGCAAAGGTCGGCAGATGATTGACGAACGCTTTGGCCTTCCAGTCGGTCTTATGCTGGTCGGCGTACTTGTTACCGAGGGAATCCTCGCCGCGGACATAATACTTTTGCCGCTTCTTGCCGTCGTACTTGAACTTCTCGTTGAAGACGCCGCGCTTTTTCCGGTAGTCCTCAAACTTGGCGTAGAGCTCGGGGTTTTCCTGGAGCATGGAAATCTCCGGCTCGACCTCATCCAGCGAATCGAGCGGCCAGGGAATGATCTGGGCGATCGGCTCCCCGCGCTCAAAACGGACGCGGGTATTCTTGGCCGTCATCTTCCAGTTCACGGTGAAGGGATAGGGCAGCCAGTCGGTCTCGATCACGCCTTCCAGTGCCTGGATGCCGTGCTTGGGATAATTGGCCGGCCCCTTGGTAATCAGGCTCACCCGCCGCTCGGTCACGAACATGAACTCCGCATGGAAGGTCAGCACGCCCGAGCCGAAGTGAGACGTGGGCATCATGAACTTTTCCTTCTCCGTCAGCTCTTCCGTCGGCCAGACTTTCAGGCCGCTCGAGGGCTCGGTGCCATCCCACTCCATCTCGCAGGGCACGTCGTTGATGATGAACCAGCCGAGGCTGTTCGCCATGACGAGCGGCAGACAGTGGTAGGCGAAGGCGCCAGGCGTCTTGTCCATCCATTCCCGGGTGCGGGGGGCGGGGACAAGGCGCTGGCAATTATAGTCGTAGGTTTTGTACGCGATGAGTTTCATGAAATAAATCTTTTGAAGAAAATCGAAACCGCAGGGTATCAGGGAAGCAAGGCCGCTTTCCCGCCCAGATCAAGAAAGACCTTGGCGAAGTAAAGTCCCAGCAACAAGCCCGTACCGACACCGGCCAGGAAAATAATCAGCATCCACCATGCCGAGGCCGGACGAGCGGTGGATTCAGTCGGAACCGGCGCCGGAGAGAGAAGCGACATCGATGGCTCGGGCGCCGGGGGCGCACTTTTTTCCACGGGAGTAAGGGGAGGCGAAGGCGGCTGGTCAACTGGCGTTTCCTCCACGCCGGCGGGCTTCGCGGCCAGGCTGGGCAGAGGCCCGAGCGAGACCAGTTTTTGGCTGGCGGAAAGTTCCTTGAGCGAGATGCGGGCGGTATCGCGATGGATATAGGCGCGATTGACCTGCCTTAAGCCCCCCGACGGCGAGGCCGAGGGCTCGCCCGCCACTTCGGCATCGATCCGGAACGGCACGACGCCAAAATAAAGGATGTCGTCGTACTGGATCTGAACCCGGCCCGTGACGCGCCCCCCCTTGTAGGCCGTGCCGTTGCTTGAACCGAGGTCCTCGACGAAAAATCCTTCGGTGGTATTGGAAATCTGCGCGTGATGACGGCTGACGGAAGGATCCTCGAGGTGGATATAGGCGTCGTCCGCCCGTCCAATGGAGAACTGCCCCGGAGGAATCGGGGTCGCCTGCCCGTTCTTCAAATTACGAAACTTAAAGACGGCCACAGGAGAAAAATAGAAGCACGGGCTCTTTTGCCAAGCCGGAAGATTATCGCTTGGCCGACATTCTCTCCAAACCGTCACCCAAAAGTCGCAAAATCTGCGGTCCAATCGGCTTTATGTCTTGAATTGCCCCCGTAGCCGTTTATTCCTCAGAAGCATGCCGGACAATTCCCGTCCCTCCCCCAACCCGTCGCCGCAAGTTGAACCGGGTGAGCTCAATTTTGCCCAGCCGGTTTCGGAGAATCCCCGGATCAAGCGCCGCTCCCTGAAAGTCAAATCGGCCACCACGGCCAAGGCGCTTTCCGCCTCTCCCCAAGCCGCGCCGTCGGTTCCCGCGCCCAGCCCTACCGCCGGCGTACCCGAGCCCGAATCGGCGGCCGTCTCCGAGGCTGCGAATCCCCGTCCCACTCCGGCGGCCTCTCCTGTTTCCACTCCATCGTCCACCCCGGTCTTCAGTCCCAACCCCTCCCCTTCGACCCACGCGCATCCTTCCACGCTTTACTACAGCACCGGTGCGCGCAAGGTGAAGGAAGACGCCCCCCCTATGAAAACGAGCAATCCCGCCTCCGCCACGCCCCCTTCCGCTTCGGCGTCTTCGACGGCGTCGGTCCACGCCACCCCGCTTCGCTCGGCCTCCGCGGCTCCCACCACGGCGCGGGCCGCATCGGTCGTCGATTATCGCGCCAATATCGAACGCCAGGCGCGCGAGCAAAAATCGGTCGGCAACGTGCTTTCCTACGCGGTCTATATCCTGGGCGGACTCTTCGTCTTCGGCGTGCTTCTCGCCGGTTACGGCACCTACATTCTCTCCAAGCAGATCCATCAGCAGAGCGTGACCGTGAACGATCTCGACACCCGCTTCTCCGAAAAAACCCAGACGTTGACCGCGCAACTGGCCACGACCGACGACGCGCTCGCCCAGGCTGAGGCACAGCTCAAGCGTGAACAGGACGTGATTTTGCACCAGCAGGACACGATCAATAAATTGACGACGGATAGCGAGACCACCCTCGCCGCCCTGAAGCAGGAACGCCAGGCGCGCACCACCGAGACCGCCATCCGCGCGTCGGAGACTTCCGCCCTTCGAGCCAAGGTCCGGACCCTGGAAACGAAAACCAGCTTTCAGTGATCCTCGCCGCTAATGTCGCCGGTTGAGCTACGCCGCATCCTCTCCGAGTGGAGGTTGCGGGTCCAGCGGGTCAAGGACATCCTCCAGCCGCCCACGTGGGACGAGACGGAGTGGCGTCGTTTTTCGCAGGCACTGGCCCTACTTGTCCGCGATCACGGACGCAGTTGGATCATCGACCCCAATGTCTATTGGGACCTGCGCTGGAAATTGCAGGATGGCGGCGATCTCGTCTGCCAGGTCGAGCACGTTCCCAACGAGAAGACCTCGCTCGTCGTCGCGCAAACGGGTGGATTCGCCGCCGAGGCGGGCAGCTACACCTGGCTTTGGGCCGAGTTCGATCTCGAGGGCAATTTCTCCCGCGATCCCTACTGGGTCGATGGCGCGTGGAAGGATGCGCTCACCACGCTGCTGCTGCCTTTCGATCGCCAATCTTCCTACATGCTGGCCGGGCGCACGGCCACGCCCGATTCGCTCCTTCTACAGGAAGGCGCGCGCCCGAATGACGGGCAGTACAGTCTCGCGCTGCCCGCCGGTTTTGGCACCGAGAACACCCCGGCGCCGACGCAGGCTGAATCTGCCCCGTCGAACGAAATTCCTCCGGAAACTCCGGCCTCCACGCCCGAGCCTCCTCCGGTCGGGCCTTCTGCTGAAATACCTGTAAGCGAGCCGGCCCCTTCGCCTATCGTAGTGGAAGCTCCCATTTCTGATCCGATCCTCAGCGAGCCTGCGGCTTCGGACTCCTCGTCAGTCCCAGCGACGATGCCGGAGAAAATATCTCCCGTCGGCGATCACGATGGAGAACTCGCCCGCCTTTGCCGGAAGCTCGCCCGCGTGCGTCACTTCCGCTCCGCCAGGAAATTTCAGCCCCGCAGCTATTACCGCGAACTTCCGGTCAAAACGTCAGCTCTCCCCAGGTAGGGACGGCTGTCCCAGCCGTCCGACTTATTGTCTTTATTCCGAGGTAGCCGCCGGACCTGCGGTCGACAGTCATTGCGGCGGTCTACGCCCGCCGCCGACCCCGTGGTAGCCGCCGCACGCCGTGCGGTGGTGCCTTTTCAAGGGAAGACTGGAGCGCGGGAGCTTTTCTTCTCTTCCCCACCGCACGGCGTGCGGCGGCTACCGGGCCGAAGCGAACTTCGGCCCCATAATCCATCCAACGATTGACACCCCCCTTCCCCGCGCTAACCGTTGGGGATGGCCGATAAATTGACCTGGAAAGACACTGAAGAAATCGCCTACGCGCTGATCGATACGTTTCCCGATCAGGATCCGCTGAAGCTCAGCTTCCCCAAGCTGCATAAAATGGTGATCGCGCTCGAGGACTTCGGGGATTCTCCCGACAAGTCGAACGAAGCGGTCCTCGAATCAATCCAGATGGCCTGGTACGAGGAAGTCAAATGAGCAGCGCGATCAGCTCCCCCGATGCGCCGCCCGCCATCGGGCCCTACTCCCAGGGCATCGCCACGGGCTCCTTCGTTTTTCTCTCCGGCCAGATTCCGCTCGTGCGCGACACCGGCAAGTTCATCGACGGCGGCATCACGGAACAGACCGAACAGGTCATCGCCAACATCCAAGCGCTGCTCAAGGCGCAAAACCTCGATCTCAGCGATGTGGTCAAGGCCACCGTTTTCCTCGCCGACATGAACGAGTTCACGGCCATGAACGAAGTCTACGCAAAGCACTTCACCGGTCGCCCCCCTGCCCGCTCAACCGTCCAGGTCGCCCGGCTGCCGCGCGATGCGCGTGTCGAAATCGAGGTCATCGCGCATGTGCGCATCTCCAACCCGGAGACGCAAAATGGCGGATAAGACCGAGCTGGCGCGCCGCATCTACGATACGGCGCACATCACCGGCGACTTCACCCTTCGCTCGGGCGCGAAGAGCCATGAATACTTCGACAAGTATCTCTTCGAGGCCGACCCCGAATTGCTCAAGCACATCGCGATCTTCCTGGTGCCGCTCGTTCCTGCTGGGATCGACGCACTCGCCGGTTTGGAGATGGGCGGGATTCCGATCGCCACGATGTTGTCCCAATTGACCGGCCTGCCACTGCTCTTCATCCGTAAAAAGGCGAAGGATTACGGCACCTGCAAAATCGCCGAAGGCGGGCTGGTGAAAGGTCGCAAGCTGCTTATCGTCGAAGATGTCGTGACCTCCGGCGGAGCAATTCTCGATGCCGCGAAGGCTCTGCGTGAGGAAGGCGCGATTCTCGGCCCCGTCATCTGCGTCATCGACCGCGAGTCCGGCGGCCCGGAGAAGCTGGCCGAGGCAAAGTTGGAATTGAAGCCGCTCTTCACCATGTCGGAATTGAAGAAGGCCGGAGCTTAAACTCCTTGGTCTAATTCCCGAAACGCTTCGGCTCGGTGGTAGCCGCCGCACGCCGTGCGGTGGTGTCTTTTCGCAAAAGAGCCGGGATATGGGAGTCTTTCTTCTCTCCTCCATCGCACGGCGTGCGACGGCTACCTCGGAATGTCTTTTACCACAGTGGCTTTCACTTAGATAACCGTTCCAAAGTCGGTCATCCTGAGCTTGTCGAAGGATCAGTTTCGCCTCGGTAAAAGGCAACTGAACTGATCCTGCCACACGTGTGTGCAACAAGCTCAGGATGACGGCAATTTTGACAAGACCGTTTGAAAAGCAATCTAGGGGGCGGCAGCACCTGCCGCAGGCGCCGTCGCCGTCGCGGGTGCGAACTTTTGCATCATCGTCTTTTGCATCTGCAACTGGCTTTGGGCCTGTTGATGGTAGGTCGCCAGTTGCTGCGGCGAGAGAATCTTCGATAAGGCGTCTTCCTTGGCTTGTTCCTGAGCCTCGAGATAGAAGCTTGGATCTGCAGGATTGGTGCTCATCTTCTTCGCGATAGCGGGATTCAGACTGTCGATCTGCACCTGGTAAAGAGCGGAGTAAACCTGGTCCTTCTGAGCGTCGGTCAATTGCAGCATAGGCGCAGCTTGGTTCATTTCAAAGGTCGCCGAGGTCTCCGCATTGGTCTTCTTCTGATCATCCTGCATCTGGCCATAGGCGGTCTCCTGCTCCGGGGTGAGGATTTCCTTCAGGGTTTGATCGACCGTTTTGACGCTGCCCGCGTCCTTCAGGGCTTGGGGATCGATTTTGCCTCCTTGAAGCATCTTGGCCGTCATTGCCTCCGTTTTCCTACTCTCCTCATCCATGGCCGCCTTGAGGACCGCTTCCTGTTCAGGAGTCAGATGCAGGCGGGATTTGAGTAGGAGAAACTTCTGATTCTGCTGCTGGGCGCCAAACTCCTTGATGAAACCGGCCATCGGATTCGGCGCTTCTGTGCCGACGGCATTACCGGCTACCGACGAACCTTTCAAGTCGTCCAGTTGCCGCTTGAGCTCCACATTGCGGGTGGTCAACTGCTGGACTTCCGCCGAGATCGCCTCGGTCTCGCTCTTCAGTTCCTTGTCCCGCTGTTTCGTCGCGTCGAGGCTTGTCCGGACCGAATCGAGATCCGTCTGCGTTTTGGTCAGCTCCGGCCCCTTATCCAGATAGGTTTCATAACCCCACGTGGAAACGGCACCCAACACGAGACCGGCGACCAACCCGAGGAGCAAGTTGCGCATGAAAAAGCGTGGGCGCGAAAACCCCGCAGACCAAGACAAATTAACTCAAACTAATAAATCGAATACCCAAAGACAGGCCCTTGGGTGTTCGCAGAATCTCTACCGCCATTCGTGCTTCGGATAGCGGCGCTGGAGTTCCCCTTTGATTTGCGGATAGGTTTCCTTCCAGAAATTGGCGAGGTCGGTCGTGATCTGCACCGGGCGCTGGTTGGGCGCGAGAATCTGGATGGTCACGGGCGAACGGCCCTTGGCCACGGTGAGGCTGGTGACGCCGTATAAATCCTGAATACGCGCGGCGGTCATCGGCGGACTGCCGACGGTGTAAATCACGCGGGCCTTGCGGCCGCCGGGGAGTTCCACGCGTTCCGGCGCAAGTTGGTCGAGCCAGCGCTGGCCCTGGGTCGAGACCCAATCGCGCAGGATCGGCCAGACATCGATATCCTTGATGGCCTTGTAGGTGAAGGCGCCATGGCAGAGCTGGCTGATGATGGTCCTCTTCGCCTCCTCATCGGCGGCGGGCAGGTCGAGCTCCGGCATCCAGCCGCGCAGACATTCGAGCCGCACGAACCATTGTTCCACCGCGTCGTCCCAATTCTTGAGCGGGCAACGGCCCGCGAGAACCTCCTCGGCGAGCAGGCGCGCCGCAGCCTCGGCATCGGTGGCGTCATGCTCGGTGTAGTCGAGGATGAGATCGCGAAAGAGGCGGGTGCGCCGCGTCATGACCCGGCGAACGTTGGAGTCGAAAAGCGTTTCCTCTCCCTCGGTGAAATCGTCGGGGAAGGCCTCGCGCAGCCATGGCTCCTCGACCGCGGTGGCCTGGCTGAGCAGGACGCGCAATTCGTCGCGCGATTGCACCTCACGGATCTCCGCCGCGACCAACAGGTCGCTTTTGCGCACCACGCTCTCGCGGGCCAGTTCGCCGGTCCGGTGATGGATGAGGCGGCAGCGCAGGGTGCCCTGATCAACCCGGCGGGCCAGTTGATCCGAGAAACCGACGAGAATGCAACGCTGGATCGCCTCCGACTCGGCGGGCTTGTCCGACACATCCAGTCCCGCGCGTTCGGCCAGGCGGAGCAACTGCTCCAACGTTCCGGCGACTTCCCGCGCGGAACCGCCGTGGATGCCGAGTGTGCGGCAGCGTTGCGGATCGAATTGATTCTGCTGGGCATAGCGCCAGGCGCGCATGAGGAGAAAGAAATCGGACGAGGGCTCGCCGCCGAGCACGTCTTCGCGCGTCTCGTCCATCCGCTTGCCCTCGCTGCGCACGAGAATGGAGCGGCTTTGCGAAAGCGCGGCGATCAACGCGGCGGCGCGAACGCAACCGAGTTCATGCGCCGCGAGCAACATGCGGGCAAAGCGCGGATGCGCCGGAAACGAGGCCATCCGCCGCCCCGTTTTGGTGAGCGCTTCCTGATGATCGAACGCGCCGAGGTCCTGCAAAAGCTGCCGGGCGCGGGCGAACGATTTCGGCTCCGGCGCTTCGACCCAGGGGAAATGCTCGAGGTCCGCGATGCCACTCGCCTTGAGCGTGAGCAGCGCGCCGCTGAGTTCGAGGCGACGGATTTCCGGCAACGTCTGCGCGGCGCGCTGTTCGTGCTCCCGCTCGGTCCAAAGCCGGATGCCATGGCCGGGCGCGGTGCGGCCCGCGCGGCCAAGCCGTTGTTGCGCGGAGGCGCGGCTGATCTTCTCAATCAGGAGCGTGTTGATCCCGCGATGCGGGTCGAAGCGCGCGACACGGGCCAGGCCGCCGTCGATCACCACGCGCACTCCGTCGATGGTAAGCGAGGTTTCCGCGACATTGGTGGAGACGATGACTTTCCGCTTTGCGCTCGGCGAGACAGCAGCGTCCTGCTCGGCGGGCGGGAGCTCGCCATGCAAGGCGTGAAAGGCGAAATCGCGCGAGCCCAGGCTCTCGCGTACGGCGTTGAGCGTGCGCTGAATTTCGTATGCGCCGGGCATGAAGATGAGAATGTCGCCTTCGGGACAGCGACCGGAATTCAACGCGCGTTCGCAAGCCTCGGCGGCGAGCTCCCACACGGGCGCTTCGTCGGGTTTCGGGAGATACTCGACCGTGACCGGGAAGGTCTTGCCCATCGACTCCAGCACTTCACAAGGCGCGAGATATTCGGTCAGCAACGCCGTTTCCAACGTGGCCGACATGACAACGATCTTGAGATCGGGACGCGTGGTCTGCTGGATTTGCCGGGCACGGGCGAGCGCCAGATCGCCTTCCAGATGACGCTCGTGGAATTCATCGAAGACCAGCGCGGTGACGCCGGGAAGAGCCTGATTTTCCTGCATCTGGCGCAGGAGAATGCCTTCCGTGACGTAGAGGATGCGGGTGTCGCGGCTGGAGACGTTTTCCAGGCGATAGTGGAAACCCACTTCGGTGCCGAGGGCGACGCGCCGCTCTTCCGCCACCCGTTTGGCCAGCATACGGGCCGCGATGCGACGCGGCTGAAGGACGACGATGCGGCCCTCGCCGACCAGTCCGTCATCGAGGAGAAATTGCGGAACCTGGGTCGATTTACCCGAGCCGGTCGGGGCCTGCAGGATGACGCGATTTTGTTCGCGCAATACCCGTGCGAGATCGGCGCGCAGGGAGATGATGGGAAGGGACGCGGGGTTCAAGAAGAGGAACTCTAGCGAACCTTTGGAGGTCTGTCATCACTGGGCTCGGTGGTAGCCGCCGCACGCCGTGCGGTGGAGAAGAAAAGGAAGACTTCCACGTTCCAGTTCTCCCGTGAAAAGGCACCACCGCACGGCGTGCGGCGGCTACCTCGGAATAAAGTCCTCTAAACTAAACCGGGCAATTCGTTTTGAATCAGAAGCCCGGTGAGAATCGGTCGGGAGGCCGGAATGGACGCCGCTTTCGGATAAGGATTCTCCGCTTCATAGGCGGAATCGATGGCCAGATCTTGGCCCAAGGCGGCGATGACCGCCAATTCATCGCAACGATTATTCTCGGCGTGGGAGGCATGGCCCCTCACCCATTGGTAAGTCATCGCCCGCCGCGCCACCAGGCGATCCAGGTGTTCCCACAGGTCGCGGTTCTTGACCGGCTGACGGGCGGAGCTGATCCAGTCCCTCCTCTTCCACCCGGCGATCCATCCCTTGGAAAGCGTGTTGAGGACATACTGGGAATCCGAGAAGAGTCGCACGGGCACCGCCGGATCGATGGTCTCCAGCGCCGCGATGACGGACTGGATTTCCATCCGATTATTCGTCGTCCACCGGTAACCGCGAAACAATTCGGTCTTCCGGCCGCCGTCCTCAACGATCGCAGCATATCCGCCCGGCCCCGGATTTCCCCGGCACGCGCCGTCGGTATAAACGATCACTCCGTTCATTCCGCCGATTGGCTAGATGTCGAACTGCCACTCGGTCGTCTTGCTCGTGCGATGCTTTTGGACTTCGCCGATCAACCGGCTGAGCGTGTACGAATCGAGAATGCCGGCAATGGCGTCGCGGACCTGCTTCATGGCGATATGCAGCCCGCACGATTCCTGGTCGGGACACGAACAGGGCTCGTAGGACGTTTTGCTGACACAAGGGATCGGTGCGAGCGGGCCGTCAAGCAGACGGATGACTTCGCCGAGGGTGACTTCGTCCGCATCCTTGGCCAGCGAGTAGCCGCCTTCCACGCCGCGTTTGCTTTTCAGCACACCGCCATTGCGCAGGGCGAGGAGGATCTGTTCGAGGAATTTTTCGGGAATATTGGTGCGCTGGGCCACCGTGGAAATTTGGATGAGACTATTAGGACGAAGATGCGCTTCGAACCCAATTTCCACCAGGGCGCGGACCGCGTATTCGCCTTTCTTGGAGAGACGCATTCCGTATTGTCTATCAATATTATCAAGAATGCAAGTTCTCGCGAGGCAAAGTCTTAATCCAGCATGTCGAGAAGCACGTCATCAAAGCCCATATTGATGATTCCCCACGTCTTGGCCGGGCGATAAAAGATGAAGCGCCAGCGGAGCGGCTGGAAGTCGTGACGGGAAAGATAGGTCAGCACGAGGACGTTGGACCCGATGCTGTAGTTGTCGAAAATCTCGTAATCGTTGAGCGGGCCATAGAGACCAAAGGCCTCCTGCGTCTTGGAAATGAAGACCGACATTTTTTCCTTCTGTCGACCAAGCCGGCTTCCGGCCAGAAAAGTCTCGTACGCGTTGGCGTAGTCGCCGCCCTTCAGGCTGTTGAAGAATTTGGCGATCGGCACAGCGATCTCGGCGGGAGGCGTCGTGGCGTTCGGCTTATGGTTTAATGCCAGCGGCATGATGTTTCGCGGCAGCGAGGGCGTGCCCTGAGGGGCGGCGGCCGTTCCATCGGAAGCAGGCGTATCCATGGTCTGCGCGTGAATGGGAAAGAGTCCGCAGGCCAGAAGGAGAAGGAGGGGACAGTTGAGGATTTTCATCAAATTAGGGAGTGAGCAAGGCGGCCCATTTTTCCTTCGCGCGGGAGGTGACAGGCAGGCCATGGGCGAAGGTCAAGGTGTGGAAATCGAAGTTAAGCAATTTGCGCAGGGATGCACGATTTTGTTCGGGGTTGTCGCAATATTTGTCCGGCAGAAGCTCAAGGCCGCTCTCGGTGTTGAGATTGATAACGGCGTCGCCGATGACCATCACGCCGCTGGCCTTGGAGAAGAACGCCGTCTCGCCGGGCGTGGCGCCGGGAATGGGGATGGCGGCGATGCCGTAAATCAATTCGTTCTCAAGCAGGACGACATCGGGCTTGAGTTCGGTGATGTCCTTGCGGGTCGCCATCGCCGTGGCGACGGGCACCTGATGTTTCTGGCGGAGCGCCAGGGTTTCGCGAACGTGATTGCCGTTGGTGAGCAGGATCGCGCGCAAAGGCACCAGGGCGAGCAGTTCCTCCCAGGCTTCTTCCACGAGGGGTGCGGGATCAATGACGACGAGCCCGCTGCCCGCCTTGATCGCGGTGCAGGAGAGCTCGCATTTTACGGAGGGCTCGTAGACCGACCAATGGTAGATCGTATCGCTGAGAGCCTGGAATTCATCGGCGCGATGCATAGTTCTTACGTGTAGGCCTCCATGGGGAGACAGGAGCAGACGAGATTGCGGTCCCCGTAGACGTTGTCGATCCGGCCCACATAGGGCCAGAATTTGTGCTCGCGCAACGACGCGACGGGATAGGCGGCCAGCTCGCGTCCATAGGGGCGCTCCCAGTTGTCCGCGGCGACGACGGTCGCGGTGTGAGGCGCATGCTTGAGCGGATTATTGTCGCGGGGCCACTCGCCGGAAGCCACGCGCTGCATCTCGCCATGGATGGCAATCAGCGCCTCGCAGAAACGATCGAGCTCGGCTTTCGATTCGCTCTCCGTGGGCTCGATCATCATCGTGCCGGGAACGGGGAAGGAAATGGTCGGCGCGTGGAAACCGTAATCCATCAGACGCTTCGCGAGGTCCTCGACCTCGATGCCCGCCGACTGTTTCCAGGGGCGCAGTTCAAGGATGAATTCGTGCGCGACGAGATCGGCGTGACCGCGATAGAGCACCGGGAAATAAGGCTCCAACTTCTTCGCCATATAGTTGGCGTTGAGCACGGCAATCTGGGTGGCACGCGTCAGGCCCTCGGCCCCGAGCATCGCGATGTACATCCACGAAATAACCAGAATGCTGGCGCTGCCCCAGGGCGCCGCGCTGACCGCGCCTTCTTCCCGGCGTGTTTCGCCGGGCGTGATGACCGCGTGGCCCGGGAGATGATCGACCAGATGGGCCGCGACCGCGATCGGTCCAACGCCCGGACCGCCACCGCCATGCGGAATGCAGAAGGTCTTGTGGAGATTCATGTGGCAGACATCCATCCCGAAATCGCCAGGGCGGCAAAGGCCGACCTGCGCGGTAAGATTCGCGCCATCCATATAGACCTGGCCGCCATGCGAATGAATAATCTCCGCCGCCTCGACGATGCCTTCCTCGAAGACGCCGTGGGTGGAGGGGTAGGTAATCATGGCCGCGGCGAGATTGTCCGAGTGCAGCTCGGCTTTGGCGCGGAGGTCCTTGAGATCAATGTTGCCCTGGGCATCGCAGGCGACGACCACGACCTTCATGCCCGCCATGACCGCGCTGGCCGGATTGGTGCCATGCGCGGAAACGGGAATGAGACAAATCCGGCGGCGATCCTCGCCCCGCGATTGGTGGTAGCCGCGAATCGCGAGCAGGCCTGCGTATTCGCCCTGTGAACCGGCGTTCGGTTGGAGCGACACGGCGGCCATGCCGGTGATTTCCGCGAGCCATTCCTCCAGTTGGCGGAAAAGCGTCTGGTAACCGCGCGTCTGGTCCATCGGCGCGAAGGGATGCAGCCGCCCGACCGTCGGCCACGAGACGGGCAGCATTTCCGCCGTGGCATTGAGCTTCATCGTGCAGGAACCGAGCGCGATCATCGAAGTGCAGAGCGACAGGTCGCGCGACTCGAGCTTGCGGATGTAGCGAAGAAGTTCCGTTTCCGTCCGGTGCGTGTTGAAGACGGGATGGGTCAGGTAGGCGCTGGTGCGGAGGAGGTGGTCGGGAAATTGCGTGCGCGTGACAATGGTTTTCAGGCGCTCGATTTCTGCGGCGTCCTCGCCCTTGCCAAAAATTTTGATCAGCGCGTAGAGATCCGCATTCGTGGTGGTCTCGTCGAGCGAAACGCCGAGTGTCTCGGAATCGATCAGGCGCAGATTGATCCCCTGCCCCGCCGCTTCCTGAATGAGTTCGTGGGCGCTCCACTTCGCGGAGGTGTCGATGCGCAGCGTGTCAAAACAAGGATGCTCGCCCACCCCGTAACCGAGATCGACGAGAACAACGGCCAGCGTCGCGGTCATCTGCTGGATGCGCTCGGCGATATCTTTCAGGCCGCGCGGTCCGTGATAAACGGCGTACATCGAGGCCATGACGGCGAGCAGGACCTGCGCGGTGCAGATATTGCTCGTCGCCTTGTCGCGGCGGATGTGCTGCTCGCGCGTCTGCAGGGAAAGGCGCATGGCGGGGCGGCCCTGCGCATCGTGCGAGACGCCGATGAGACGGCCCGGCATGTGACGCTTGAGCTCGTCCTTCGTGGCGAAGAAACCGGCGTGAGGCCCGCCGTAACCGAGCGGCACGCCGAAACGTTGCGCGGAGCCGACGGCCACGTCCGCGCCAAATTCGCCGGGCGGCTTGAGCAGGGTCAGCGCGAGCAGATCGGTGGCCATGGCAACCTTGCCGCCGACTTGATGGATCGATTGCACGAGGCGGCCATAGTCGATGACCGAGCCGTCGGTGCCAGGATATTGAAGCAACGCGCCGAAGCAGGTGGCATCGGGATTGAATTCCTGCGCCTCGCCGATGATGACCTCGATGCCCTGCGGCACGGCGCGGGTGCGGACGACGTCCAGCGTCTGCGGATGGCACGCGCTGGAAACGAAGAAGATGTTTGCCGCCGGATTGATGCGCACGCTGTGGAGCATGGTCATGGCCTCGGCGGCGGCGGTCGCTTCATCGAGCATGGAGGCGTTGGCAATATCGAGCCCGGTGAGGTCGGCAACCATGGTCTGGAAATTGAGCAGCGCCTCGAGACGGCCCTGCGCGATCTCGGCCTGGTACGGCGTGTAGGCGGTGTACCAGCCGGGGTTCTCGAGGATATTCCGCTGAATGACCGGCGGCGTGATCGTGTCGTAGTAACCCTGCCCGATGAAGGAGCGAAAGACCTTGTTCTGCGCCATGATCTCGCGGAGCGTTTCGAGCGCCTCCCGCTCACCCCTCGCGGGCGGCAGATCGAGCGCGCGCTTGAGGCGAATGGCAGGCGGAATGACATCATCGACCAGCGCTTCCAGAGAGGAGTAACCCAGCGGCTCGAGCATGACCTTGATGTCCTCCGGCTGCGGTCCGAGATGGCGGCGCGCGAAGGTGTCCAGGGGAGGAAAGTCGACCGGCTTTTCCTTCGGCAGTTCCGTTGCAGGCGGATAAGGAGAGGAAAAGGAACCGGGAATGGACGCAATCTGTGCTTCGAGCATTTGCTACGCTAAAATGAGGAGCCGACAAATCAAGCGGGAAGAACGCGACGCTTCACCATTGACCCTGCCTCCGCGCCTGGGGCAAGGTCGCAGGATGAGTACCAAGACTTCCCTCACGGTGGTCCATGGCGATGGCATTGGGCCGGAAATCATGGAAGCGACGCTGACGATCCTTCAGGAAGCCGGAGCGCAGTTGGAGCTGGAGCCGATCGAGATCGGTGAAAAAAATTTCCAGGCTGGAAACTCACCAATCATCGACCCGGCGTCCTGGGAGTCGCTGCAGCGCACCAAGGTGCTGCTCAAGGCACCAACCTTCACGCCGGAAGGCGGCGGCATGAAGAGCGCCACCATGACCCTGCGCAAGGCGCTCGGACTCTACGCCAATGTGCGGCCCGCGCTTTCCTACCATCCTTACGTCGATACGCGGAATCCGCAGACCGACCTCATCATCGTGCGCGAAAATGAGGAGGACGTTTACAGCGGGGTCGAATACCGCCAGAGCTCCGACCTGACCCAGGCTCACAAACTCATTTCGCAGCCCGGCGCGCAGCGGATCATTCGCTACGCGTTCGAGTACGCGCAGTTCCATGGGCGCAAGAAGGTGACCTGCTTCACCAAGGACAATTTGCTCAAATTGACCGACGGACTTTTCCACCAGACTTTCAATGAGGTTGGCGTGCAATATCCCGAGATCGAGAAGGAACACATGCTGGTGGACATCGGCGCGGCGCGGCTGGCCACTTCGCCGGAAGAATTCGACGTGCTGGTGCTGCCCAATTCCTACGGCGACATTCTTTCCGAACTGGCGGCCCAGCTCTCCGGGTCGGTGGGGATGGCGGGCGAGGCGAATTTCGGCCCTGATTGCGCCATGTTCCAGGCCCTGCACGGGGCCGCGCCGCGCATCGCGGGCCAGAATCTCGCCAATCCCTCCGGCCTTTTCCTCAGCGGCATCCAGATGCTTCTGCACATCGGCCAGACCGACGCGGCCACGCGCGCCCACAACGCCTGGCTCAAGGCCATCGAGGACGGCATTCATACCTACGACATCCACAAGGAAGGCGTGAGCAAGCAGAAGGTCGGCACGAAGGAATTCGCCAAGGCGGTCGTGGAACGACTCGGCCAGGCACCCTCGAAACTGAAAGCCGTCGCTTACAAAAGCGGTCCCTCGTCCCCCTCGGCTGCGTACACCTATCGTCGCCCCGTCGAAGCCAAATTCCTCGTCGGCGTGGATGTCTTTGTGGAGTTCATCAACGGCGCCGCGGATGATCTCGCGCGGATCCTCCAACCGGCGGAGGCCGATGGCCTGAAGCTGGAGACCATCTCGAATCGCGGCACGCTGGTTTGGCCCCGAGGCCATGCGGAGACGTTTTCCGTGGATACCTTCACCTGCCGTTTCAAGCTGGCCGATGACGCCAAGAATCCGCTGCCCCATACGGCGGTGGTGACACTGCTGGACCGCGTGTTAAAAAACGGCCTGGAGTTTCTCAAGATGGAACTGCTTTATCAATTCGATGGCAAGCCGGGGTTTGTGAAGGCTTACGGGGAGTAAAATCTCCCGGAGCCGTCAGGCCGAAATCCGCCGCTCCATCCCGGGGAAACGTGGGCGCTAAAAACGTCTCTTTCTTTGTCCTGCGGATTCGGTACACTCTCCGTTCCCATGTCGGACCAGGCCCTTACCCGTAATTTCTGCATTATCGCGCACGTCGACCACGGCAAGACGACGCTCTCGGACCGTCTTCTCCAGGCGACCCACACCGTCAGCGACCGGAAGATGACCGAGCAGCATCTCGACTCGATGGATCTCGAGCGCGAGCGCGGCATCACCATCAAGGCGCACCCGGTGACGATGGAGTACAAGGCCAAGAGCGGGACCGTTTACCGGCTCAACCTGATCGATACTCCCGGCCACGTCGATTTCGCCTACGAAGTTTCGCGCAGTCTTTCCGCCTGCGAAGGCGCGCTGCTCATTGTCGATGCCGCCCAAGGCGTCGAGGCGCAGACCGTCGCCAACGTGCACCTCGCGAACAAGCAGGGGCTGAAGCTCATCCCGGTGATCAACAAGATCGATCTGCCCAACGCGGACGTGGAGACCGTGAAGAAGCAGCTCGAGGACGTGCTCGCCATCCCTGGCGATGAGGCCATTCTCGCCAGCGCCAAGGCGGGCATCGGCATCGAGGAGATTCTCGAGGCCATCATTGCGCGCATTCCCCCGCCACCCGTTTTCCCGGATGATTACACCCGCGCGCTCGTGTTCGATTCGCTCTTCGATACCTATCGCGGCGTCGTCACCTACGTGCGCACCTTTTCCGGCGAGCTCAAAACAGGCACGCCCATTTTGCTGATGGGTTCCAACCTGCGCTACGACATTAAGGAAGTCGGTATCTTTACGCCCAAGCCGATCCGCACCGAGTCGCTGAAGGCCGGCCAGGTCGGCTACCTGATCGCGAATATCAAGACGACGGCGGATGTGAAGATCGGCGAAACGATCACCAACGCCCAGAAGCCTGCGCCGGAACCGCTGCCCGGTTTCAAGAACATCACCCCGATGGTCTTCAGCGGCATCTATCCCATCGACACCTCGGAGTTTGAGCAGTTGAAAGTCGCGCTCGGCAAACTCCAGTTAAACGACGCCGCGCTGACCTACACCACCGAAAGCTCCGTCGCGCTCGGCTTCGGTTTCCGTTGCGGATTTCTCGGCCTGCTGCACATGGAAATCGTGCAGGAACGGCTCCGCCGCGAATACCAGATGGACATCATCGCCACCTACCCGAGCGTGGTCTATGAGATTACGCGCACCAATGGCGAAGTGCTCATGATCGACAACCCGACGCAGATGCCCGATCCCTCCGTGATCGAGTCCATCGCCGAGCCGATGGTGCGCGCCTTCATCATGGTGCCGAACTCCAACATCGGCGACATCATGCAACTGGTGATGGAAAAGCGGGGCATCTGCGAGCACACCGAATCGCTCGACGCCAAGCGCGTCATGTTGCGCTGCGAGATCCCACTGAACGAAATCCTGGTCGACTTCAACGATCGGATCAAATCGATCACGCGTGGGTACGGGAGCATGGATTATGAGTACGCGCCCTATCGCATTTCCGACATGGTGAAGATGGACATGCTGGTCAACGCCGAGCCGGTCGATGCCTTTTCCTGCATCGTCGAGCGGAGCAAGGCGGAGGGACGCGGGCGTCACATCGCCGCGAAGCTGAAGGAAGTGATCCAGCCGCACCTCTTCAAGATCGCGATCCAAGCCGCCATCGGCGGAAAAATCATCGCGCGCGAGGACGTTAAATCGGTCGGCAAGAACGTGACCGCCAAGTGCTACGGCGGCGATATTTCCCGCAAACGCAAGCTGCTCGAAAAGCAGAAGGAAGGCAAAAAGCGGATGAAGTCCATCGGCAGCGTGGACATCCCGCAGGAGGCCTTCATCGCGGTGTTGAAATCGGAGACTTGACCGGCTTCCGGAAAGTGACCGAAATTTAAGCAATTGTATGTTTGCCGGAGGCGCATCCTTCGACAAAGCTCAGGGCGACCGAATTACTATGTTCAACTTCTTCCCTCCCCGCAAAACGAAGCAGATCCTTTCCGAATCCGAGCTGATTTACAGCAGCCTTAAGCGCAATCGGATCTACTCCCAGGATACGCTGGCCAAGGGCGATCTCGAAACGATCGAGGCGCTGGAGCAACGCTATCCGCCCCTGCTCAAGGCGCGCGATGTCGCCGGACTCGAGCAGCTCAACAAGGATGTGATGAAGGCGGGCAACCGGATTTTCCCGCCCTCGCCGTGGGATGCCTGGCGCGAGAACGTGGAGGTCTTCGTGGTCGCGGCGATTATGGCGCTGGCCATTCGCACCTTTTTCCTCCAGCCCTTTAAGATTCCCACCGGCTCGATGGAGCCGACCCTTTATGGCATCGAGCCCGTGCCGGTCGATGTCGCGCCGCCGAACCTGCTCGTGCAGGTCTACGAGTTTTTCATCCACGGCCGCACCTACAGCCGCGTGGTCACGGAGCATGGCGGGACGATCGAGGGGATGTCGAAAGGCTCCTTTACCATTTGGCTGGAATATACCGACGTGCATCTCGTCGATGCCAACGGCAGTGAAGAGACTCGCCGCATCTGGATCCGCCCCAGCGATGTGATGCAAAAACTGCATCTCATGAACGGCATGCAGTTCGCCCCCGGCGCCGTGCTGGCCAATTACGTGACGCAAACCGGCGATCAGGTGCTGGTCGATAAGGTCACTTATAATTTCCGTCCTCCTCTCCGCGGCGAAGTTTTCATCTTCAAGACCGCGAGCATTCCCGGTCTCGCCAATGAGCGCGGTCCGGATGAAGAGGGCAGCGAGGACTTCATCAAGCGCTGCGTCGGCTTGGCCGGCGATGTCATCGAGGTGAGGCCCCCTCAGCTTTTCGTCAACGGCAAGCTGGCCGAGGGCGCGGCCGCCTTTGCCAAGCAGTTCGCCCGGGCCGATCATTACCCCGGCTACACGCTGCTTAATCCCGAGGATTGCTCTGGCAGCACCAAGGATCCGAATCGTCCCTACGATCCCTACGACGCGCAGAACAGCCAAAGTTACTATGTGCAGCCCGATTTCTACTGGGCCATGGGTGACAACAGCCCGAACAGTAAGGACAGCCGTTACTGGGGCGGGGTGCCGAAGCAGAATCTGGTCGGGCGTGGTTACTTCGTTTTCTGGCCCTTCACCGAACGTTGGGGCTGGATTAAGTAACGCGGGAGTCCGTTACCACCGGTGATGCACGAGCGAACGAATGCGCTCGTCATAGAGCTTCCGCACCATTTTCATCTCGGTCTCACTCAGCGGCGGCAGGTCGGAAGCATGGGCATTCTCTTCCACCTGTTGAGGCCGACGCGCGCCGGGGATGGTGCAGGAGACGGCATCGAACATCAGAATCCAGCGCAAGGCCCATTGAGCCAGTGTAACCCCTGAAGGAACGAGGCCGCGCAACTCGTCCACCACATCGAGGCCGGTCTCGTAATCAACGCCTGAAAAGGTTTCGCCGCGATCGAAGGCCTGCCCCTGCTGGTTGAACTGCCGGTGATCGTCCGCTTCAAAGTGGGTTTCGCGCTTCAGCTTGCCGCTCAGCAATCCGCTGGCCAGCGGCACGCGGACAATGATACCGACATGGCGCTTTTGCGCCTCCTGGAAGAACAACTCGACGGGCCGATGCCGAAACATATTGAAGATAATCTGCACGCTCTCCACGCCGGGATATTCGATCGCCTTCAAGGCCTCCTCCACTTTTTCCACGCTCACCCCGTAGTGCCGGATCTTTCCCGCCGCGACCAGTTTATCCAGGATGGCGAAGACTTCCGGACGGTAGTAAATCTCCACCGGCGGACAATGCAATTGCACGAGATCGAGCGACTCGGCCCCCAGGTTCCTGAGGCTCCGCTCAATGAATTCGGTCAAATTTTTCTCGGTGAAACCATCGGCCACGTGAGGATTCAGCCGACGTCCCGCCTTGGTCGCAACGTGGAACTTCTCGGAGCGCTCCCGGCGCAATTGGGCGATCAGCCGTTCACTGCGACCATCACCGTAGACATCGGCCGTGTCGAAAAAATTAATCCCGGCATCGAGCGCGCGATGTAGCGTCGCCATCGACTCTTCATCGCTTTGCCGTCCCCACGAACCGCCGATGGCCCAGGCGCCAAAACTGATTTCGGAAACGTTGAAGCCGGTGCGGCCCAGAGGGCGATATTTCATACGATTATTTCAGACCTGAAATTTCGTTTTGGGAGGCAGGCCCCTCGCCTTCACTGGCAGGCTCCGCCAGTGCTCGCGGAATCACCTCGATGGGATCGACGCTCTCGATTTCCTGCGCGGCATTGCTCGCCTTGAGTTCACGAAACTTTCTCGCGCTCACCAGCACGCGCCGATCGAACGAAGCGATGGCGTCGTTATAACTTTCCACCGCCCGTTTCAGACCACCACCGAGCTTGGCCAAGTGGCCGTTCATGGTGCTGATCCGGTCGTACAACTCGCGTCCCAGTTGGCTGATCGCTTGCGCATTGGCCGCCAGCGCCTCCTGCCTCCAGCCGTAGGCGAAGGCGTGGAGCAGCGCGATGAGCGTCGTGGGCGTGGCGAGAATGACGCGGTTCTTTTCCATCTGCTGCTCCAGCAGCGCTGGCTCCTGTTCGAGCGCCGCACTGTAGAAATTCTCCCCGGGCAGAAAGAGCACGACAAATTCCGGCGCGGGCTGGAACTGTTCCCAATAGGCTTTCTTGCCCAGCGCATTCATGTGTTCGCGGATGCTGCGAGCATGCTCGACCAGCTTCGCCTTGCGGGTGATTTCATCCGGCGCCTCGATCGCCTCGAGGTAGGCGGCCATCGGCGTCTTCGCATCGACCACGACGCTCTTGCCGCCGGGCAGCCGCACGACCATGTCGGGACGCAGAACGCCCGTGTCGCTCGTCACATGCACCTGCTGGTCGAAATCGCAGTACTCGAGCATCCCGGCGATCTCCACCACCCGGCGCAATTGCACCTCGCCCCAACGTCCCCTCACCCCGGGCGAGCCAAGCGCCTTGGCAAGATTTGAGGTGGCCCGTTGCAAGGTCTGCTGAGAATCGGCGAGGCCGCGCACCTGCTCGGTCAGGCCACCGTAGGCCTCGAGTCGCGCCTTCTCGATCTCGCCGATTTTCGTGTCGAATTTCTGAAGCGTTTCGCGCACCGGTTTCACCATCTGGTCGATGGCGTTCTGACGCTTCTCAAGATCGTTGCGCGCGCCGTCCTGGAATTTTTCCAACGTGGCGCGGGCCAGGTTGAGGAAGGATTCGTTATTGCTCTTTAACGCTTCCGAGGAAAGCGCCTTGAAGGCATCGGAGAGCTTGGCCTGGGTCTCGTTGAGCAGGCCGAGTTTCTCGTCCGCCGCCTTGCGCTCCTCGACCAGCCGCGTCTCCATCTGGGTCAAATCACGATGAGCCTGCGCCAGTTCCGCCTGCCGCCGCGAACCCTCGCCGATCTCGTCGCCGAGCCGCGTTTCCAGCTCGGCGATCTTCGCCTCACGGGCGGACAGCCGTTCGAGCAACGTGGCCGCCTTCGTCCGCAACGCGAGCCACACACCCAATCCCGCCACCACCGCCGCCACAATCGCGGCCAAGAAAATCGCTCCCATAAAGCAGAGAGCCTAGCGCATGGCGGAGCGCTAGGCGCTTCAATTATTTGGGCTTCTCTTCCAGCGCCCAGTGATTGAGGTACGCCCGCAGGCTGAATTCGCGCCAGGCGTTCCGGGTAAACTGGGCGCGAGGCGTAACCGCTTCCCCATTTCGCGCCGCAGCCATTGGATTCTGAGTCTGATTATCATTACGATCCTCGTACCAACACGTCGAGACAGCGCCTTCATCCGTCGCCTTCCGCAAGGCGGGCCAAGCCCCAGGCCCCAGCTCATACAGATAACCAAGATCGAGCTTTCGCGAGCGGTCTTTCTCCCATTGGGCGACGTTATAATCCGCCGACCATCCCGCCAAATTGAGGAACTGGGTAACGTAGAGCACAAAAAAGAGCGCCAGCGTGCTTCCGCTTAACAACCATGGGAGCGATTTATCCCGCGCAATCTTGATCGTGAGCAGGCCGTAGCCAATCGCCACCAAGACCAGGAAAATCAACACGCCGAGTCTTTCCACTGTCATGTCATAGGCCTCGATATAGAGCTTCAAGCGCAATCCCACGCTAAGGAGCAGGAAGAGATTTTGTGCGATCCAGATGGTCGCCAAGATTTTCAAGGCGCGACGTGTCGCCACCCCGGACTCCTGTTGAAAAATAAGGGTGAGCACCGCGGCGGAAAGAATCACGGTGGTGATCAGCGAATTAACGCCGTCATGCACAAAGCCGCTGTAGGTCATTCCGCTCGGTAACGTCCGGCTGCTCCAGAGGAAGAAGGCATCGGCGCTATTCGCCACGAGGAAAATGAGATTCAACACCACCAGGACAGCGCCGCTGCTAAAGATTGCCGCCGCCGTGGGCAATATCGCGGGCAGGTTCGGAAGCCGCGGCGTCCAGCTCCACCGCCCGGTCGAAATTGGAGCCGGACGAAGCAGGGGAAGAATCAACAACCCGATGAAAAACCAAAGCGTGATCCGCCAGGGATCAAAATAGAGCGCGAGTTCATCCCAGAACCAAGAAAAGAAGCTATTCGTCCAACTGCCAAAAATCGGATTGCCCGAAGCCAGCAGCGAGCCGAAGACCAGGGCCAAGACTCCGGCAGGAATGATGAGAAGACATCCGCCGATAAGTCGGCCCGCCCAGCCGAGCCCGTCCTTGAAGGCCGATTTCAGCAAGACTCCGCCCAGCCAAAAAATCCGTCCAGGGGCGCAGAGCAACGATCCACACTGAGGCAGCCAACGACCCCACATCGATTCGACCTCGGGGAAAAAAGTATCTCCCGCCAGGGCCACGGTCAGCAAGAGAAGGACGATGATATTCGTAATTCCCGTTTCCATGACTGCCTCCGCCGTCCCTCCGGCCAAAAGCAATAGAAGCAGGCGAGGCATTTTTCGACGAAGGCCCCCCGCCCTGTTCCACAAAATAATCACCGCCAGCAGCGGGAAAAAGACGGCAACGGATAGCCCGCATCCCCCGACCATCCAGAAGCAGAGATCGAAAATCCCCACCGCGGCGACCAATCCGACAAGCAAGTAGGGCAGGAGAAGAGGCTGGCCGGAAATCCCCGTCGAAATTGTCCCGTTCACTGGGCCACCCCTTCCAGCATGCCTTGGGTCGCGGCGACGCCGAATTGATTCAGCCGCTGCATGACCTCGCGGACAAGCGGCTGGAGATCAGCCGCGCCCACCACCACACCGACTTCCTCCACCCCGACGAACCAGCGGGGCTGGAGCTCGGTCGCCTGCTCAATTCGATAGGCGACACGGCCCTTGAATTCTGCCATGCGCACGAGTTCACGCAGATGATCACAATCTCGATCGCCCACAAAGACGACGGTGCGCACGTTTGCCGGGAGCGCCAACAGGGTTCCAACATGGATGGTCATAGGATTCTTTCTTTTAACTTTGTTTTACAAAGCTTGCGTTTAAAAAAGGGGGTCATTTCGAGAGCCGCGTGCTTTTCACCATTTCGTCGAGGACGTGCAGGTAATTCTGGAAGGCAATCCGCCCCCGGTCGGTCAGTTCGTAACGGGTCTGTGGACGGGTGAGAATTTCCTTCCGATAAGCGACATACCCGGCCTGATGCAGCGTACGTAAATGGGTGATAAGATTGCCATCGCTCATCTTGAGCTCGGCCTTGATGTCCTGAAAGGGCCAGTTGGGCCGCGCGGCCAGGAGGGTCATGATGGCGAGCCGTCCTTTCTCATGGATCAGTTTATCGAGCCGGTCGAAATCAAACATTCTCGGGGCCTGTCGTTGGCGCTTCCACCTCGCCGCGATCCTCCCCGAAAGCCCAGACGGCGGCGGCGTAGGCGAGGTGAAATCCCCCAAAGGTCGCGGCGAGAATACCAGAGACGACCAACGCGGAAGGATCTCCGTGCCCCATCGGGAGAAACAGATGACGCCAGGTACCAAGCAACGCGCAGCCGGTAAGAAAGAAAGCTGCGCCCAGTGCAACGAGTGAGCGCGGCGCAAAGGAATGAGTGGCCAGGAGCGCCAGGCCATAGAGCGTGATCCAGGCCATCCCCAGTTGCATCGGATGCCGGACGAGAAACGTCAGCAGGCCGGCCGCGAAGAAGGCGGGCGCGAGACTCGCCATGGCGCAGCGCATGCCCGGGGAGAGAAAAGGCTCCTGACGCCGGCATGATCCACGCCAGAGAAAGAGGCAGTTGGTCATCGCCGTCAGGACCAGGATCACCAGCCAGACGATGAGAAATTCCTGCAGCGAAAGCGGATGGTGGCGATGATGCTTGGCGTAATAAGCGGTGGCAAAACCGCCGAGACTGAGTAGGCCTCCAACCAACGCCGTGGGAGCCGAAATGGCGCGGTAAACCGTGGCCCGCTCCATCAAGGAACGGATCGCGCGGAGCTGCTGGCTGGCGTATTCGGAATCGGTCATGTCTTAACTTTGTACTACAAAGTTAAGACGAGGGCAATCGATTTTTTGTCTGCCCGCTTCGGGCTACTTCCGGTTCGCGCGATAGAAGAGCCAGAAACCCACGGCTTGAAAAATGATGTTCGGCGCCCAGATGATCAGCTCGGGATAAAGCCCCGCCTTCGTCTTCAGTGCGCGGCCCACCTCCTCGAGAAGCAGGTACGACCCTACGATTAGGAAGGTTAGCACAATCCCGATGGAGGTCTCCTTGCGCTGGGTCTGGATGGCCAGCGGAATGCCGACGAAAGCAAAGGTGAAGCAGGCCAGGGAGAAGGAAATGCGTGCCTGCAATTCGGTCAGGTAAGGCGAGGCCTGCTCACCCGTCGGCGCGGTCTGCATGGCGAAGATGACTTCCTGGATCTCGGGCAGCGTCATCCACGCGAGATGCCGCTGCGCCTTTTCGTAAAAGCTATTCAGCGACACGGCCACGGGCAATTGGGCCGCGCGCGCGCCGGGCTGGACCTTCATGGGGTCGCCATCGGCGGGGAAATTTTCCTCGCGTTCGTTGAAGAGGGTCATGACCAATTGCTGGTGCTCGGTGTCGAGATCGATCACCGCCCGTTCCGCGCGTATGGCGGTCATGACCTTGTTCTGGTCGTTCAACTGCCAGAGAATGACATCGTCCAGCTCGGTGCCCTTTTTCCTGGAGAAATAGATGCGCCAGCCGGGAATCTTATCGAGGACCATCTCGGGATTGAAGAGCGCCATGGGATTGTTCGTCACAATCTCATGCTTCATCTCGTTGTATTCTTTACGGCATTCAGGATTGACCGAGGCGATGATCCAAAAATCGAGTACCATGAGCAAAATGGCGATGATGAAAACCGGCGATACGATCGGAGCGAGACCCAGGCCCGAGGCCTTGAGCGCAAGTAATTCGCGATCGGAGGACATCCGCCCAAAGACGATGAGCACCGCGGCCAGCAACCCGGAGGGAATCGTAAGAGTAAGGGTAAGGGGGATGACCAATAAAACGACCTTTGCCGTCAGCCACCAGGGCAGATCCGTATACATCAGGAGCTCGACCATCTTAAATAGCTCCAAGCCCACCATCAGGAACGTTAGGATCCCGATGACGGCAGCCGTCAGGACGACGATCTCCCGATAAAGATAATTATGAATCAACGTCACGGCAACAAGGGCAGGCGGGCGGACGGCCCGACCTACCCTATCTCACCTCAAAACGGCGGGAGAGTGAATCCCTTTTTGCGTTACATCCGGACAAGGACGGCAAACTCTCTGCTGGGTTTTTGGCTTTCCACCACGTAGAAAAACGAGAGTGGATACGCCTCCTGATCAGCTTCAGCGCCTGTGCGCCGGGGAAGAAGCCGCCTGGGGCGAGCTTCACCGGGACCATTATCCCCGCCTCTGGAGCAGCGTGCAGCGCATCCTGAACAATCCCACGCTGGCCGACGACGTCGTCCAGGAGGCCTTTATCAAGGCGCATCGGGACATCCGGCGCTTCGCCGGGCAGTCTCAGTTGGGCACCTGGCTCTACCGTATCGCGATCAATCAGGCCCTGGATGCCGTGCGAAAGAAACAGCGCACTGATCGCTGGCTCTCCTTCCTTTCCCCCATCGCGGAACACGAGAACCAGCCCACCATGCCGGAAGGCCATGTCGGGCCTGTCGCCAGCCTGGGGTTGGAGAACGCTGACCTGCGGGAAACGATTTTTGCGGCCATGACCGAATTGAGCCCGGAACATCGGGCCGTGGTCCAGCTGCGCCTGATCGATGAGATCAGCCTGGAAGAAACGGCACGGCTCCTGCATTGCAAGCCCGGTACGGTGAACTCCAGGCTTCACTATGCCTGTGAGCATTTGCGGCGAAAATTGGGCAAGGTGAAGAAAAATCCCTAGGAAGTTGATGAAAAGAGCCTTATTAAAGCGGTTATCCAGCCTTGTTGACACACGGTTAAGACCCTCGAAAAAAGAAGAGAAAAAGGAAAAGAAAACTTGAAACCTTTGGTCCCGGCCAGCGTCTTACCTATATCTCTTTCAACACCATGAACGATCTGGACCTTAAAAACCTGCTTTTGGAGACCTGCCCGGTTCTTCCCGGACAAGAGCAGCGTGCCTGGTTGGCGTTGAAGGCCCGCCTGGCTCCGGTCCCCGCCAAGGCCTCGTTCTTTTCACCTTCCTGGCGTTCATTGGGTTACATCGGTTTATCGCTCTTTATGGCCGTGGCCCTTTTCGATCTGGGCATGATGATGCGGCCCAATCGGCATGCGCTCGTTTTTGCCGACAGCCAGTCCCCCGGGATTTATGCCACGAGCTTCTACTCCAATTCCGCCCAAGCGCAGGTCGTCTGGCTGAATGGGATGGAACCGGCCAGCGATAAGCCCACTTATCTCGATCCCACCACGGTCATTTCGGCCAAGGCCCACAAGAATTCAGGTCCTTCGAGAACCCCGGATAGCCTTTAGGCCGGGGAATGTTGGGGAGTCCGGGGAGAGGCTGAGCTTTCCAATATGCGCATTAAATTTTTGATCTTGTCGTTCCTTTTGGCGCTGGGCTGCCAAACGATTCGAGCCGGGGACAAGGTCGAAGCGGCGCTTTACCTGGGGCAGAATGGCCCCCCTTCCACCTTTTCCCACGTGGCTCCCAAGGAGCTGGCGGAACGATTGAACCAGGTTTTTGGCTTCCGCCATTACGTCCTGATCAAGAAGGACAAAATCGAGCTGGCCCACACCTGGACGCAATGGTTTGTGCCTCGGAGCGATTTCTTCATCTGCCTGAAGCCGATCGCCCCGGCGGCGGACGAGCCACGCCTCGTCGATTACGAGATTTATCAGGAGGGCTTCATCGTCGCCAAGGGAAAGTACGAGCCGAACGAGGAAGCGCCGCTTTTCATCAACGGCCCCGATTTCAAGAACGGTCGGCTCATCTTTGTGCTGGAAAATCACCGCTAGCACTTCCCCCTTTCGCTCGTGGCGGGGTGCGGTAGGTTGGTGAAAACATGGACGATCTCTTCGCTGCCTCTCCCTCCTCTTCGCCCGGAGAGACCAACGGAACCGTTTCCGCCGGCGCGCCTTTAGCCGCGCGGTTCCGGCCCCGAAACCTGGAGGAATATGTCGGCCAGAGTCACCTGCTCGCTCCCGGCAAGCCCTTGCGCCGCCTGATCGAATCCGATCGCCTCACCTCCCTGATTCTCTTCGGCCCGCCCGGCGTGGGGAAGACCTCGCTCGCCGAGGTCATCGCGCGCCGGACTTCGTGTCACTTCGAGCGGCTTAACGGCGTGGAGGCCGCCGTTTCAGATCTGCGACGCGTCCTAAGCGCGGCCGTCACCCGCTTGAAAGTCAACGGTCGTCGCACCGTGCTTTTCGTCGATGAGATTCACCGCTTCAACAAGGCGCAGCAGGACGTCCTTCTGCCCGATGTCGAGGCCGGTTCGGTGAAGCTGATCGGCGCGACGACGCACAATCCGTCCTTCTATATCAACGGGCCGCTGGTCTCGCGCTCGCAGATCTTCCAACTGGAGCCACTCAGTTCCGCCGAGCTCTCCGGGCTGATCGATCACGCGTTGAGCGACACCGAACGCGGCTTGGGCGGCCTTCAGGTGCAGCTCACGCCCGAGGCCCGCGCGCATCTGATTTCAACTTCTGAAGGCGACGCCCGCCGGGTGCTCAACGGTCTCGAAATTGCCGCGCTCACCACACCTCCGAATGCCGATGGCGCGGTACTGATCGATGCCGCCGCGATCGAGGAATGCGTGCAGAAAAAGCGCGTGCTCTACGATCGCGACGAGGACCAGCATTACGATACGATTTCCGCCTTCATCAAATCGGTGCGCGGCAGCGATCCCGATGCGGCGCTCTACTGGCTCGCGAAGATGATTGAGGCGGGCGAGGACCCACGCTTCATCGCGCGCCGGCTGGTCATTCTCGCCAGCGAGGATATCGGCTTGGGCGATCCGCAGGGACTCGTCGTGGCCGTGGCCGCCCATCATGCGGTGGAATTCATCGGCATGCCGGAGGGAAAGATTCCGCTGGCCGAAGCCACGCTTTATCTCGCCTGTGCGCCGAAGAGCAATTCCTCCGTCATCGGCATTGGCAACGCCATCGCCGCCGTGCAACAAAACGAGGTCGTGCAGGTGCCGAAGCATCTCCGCGATGCCCATTATCCCGGCGCGAAAAAACTCGGCCATGGGGAGGATTACCAATACAGCCACGACTTCCCCGGCGGGATCGCCCCGCAACGTTATGGCATCGAGCCGGGCCGCTTTTTCCAACCCACCGATCACGGCTACGAAGCCAAGATCAGGGCCCGCCTAGCGGAATGGGAAAAATTGCGGTCGAAGGCGAAACCTTGAGATGCCGGTCGAACGCTGCGACGGCTTCTCGGTGATCATCACTCCAGCCAATAAACCAGTCGGCCGCAATTCTCGCAGGAGATCAGCGTCTCGGCGCCCTTGGCGGTGAGGACGGTTTGCGTGGTCAGCTTCATGTGACAGCCGCCGCAGGCTCCGCCGTGGATCGGCACGATGGCCACGTCCTTCTTGCTTTTCAAAATGCGGCGGTAACGGGAGAGAGCATCTTCCGGCACGGTCTTTTCGGCTTCGGCCTGCTTCTCACGGGCGCCACCTAATTCGGAGGATACGTTGGCCTCGCGTTTCTCGAGTTCGGCCTTCTTGTGCTTGGCCTTGTCCTGGAACTGAAGCAATTCCTTCTGGCCCTCGGCGACACTGGCCAGGCCCTTGTCGTAGGCTTCCATCAATTCGAGCTCGGAATCCTCCAGTGTGGAAATCTCCTTTTGCGCGTGCTCGATCTCGTGGTTAAGCGCGGCGAATTCCTCGTTCTTGCGCGTCTGCATCTGCTGCGTCTTGTAGCGCGCGATGGCCGCCTGCTTGGATTGCACGTCGAGATCGATCTTCTTGCGCTCCGCCTCGATTTGCCGCGTCTTGTTGCGCAACTCCTCGAACCGCTCGGTGCGGGTTTCCAGCTCCTGTTCCACGGCATCGATCTGCCGGGGCAGATTCTCCAGCTCGGTCGTCAAGGCCGTCACCCGTGTGTCCCGTTCCTGCAAAACCAAAAGCGCTTCGACGGTTGGATTAATCATTGAAAAACCAAGCTTACTCCTCGGAAAACTAGGGAGCGAGACTTTTTCCCTTTCGTCATTCCTTTCCGACTAATTTTGAATTTTAACATCGCCGAGGTACTCGTATGAAGAAACCAACTGCCTGAAGGCGGGAAGCGCGCGCTTCATATCCTGTTCCGTACGGGCGCTCATCACGATGGCGTTAATCACCCCGGTTTCCTGGACGAAGGCACTCCTCTCGTAGTTTCCCCACTGGTCGCCCGTATATTGCCAGACGGAAGCGATCCGACCGTGGGACAGCTTTATATCTTCAATCTTTTTCGCCTGTACGCGATTAAATCCCTGCTTGTGGGTTGTGGCAATGTCATCGGCGGCGACGTCCGCCGGAGAATGTATTTTATCCGTTAGGCCCCGGGTGTTGACGTAAAAAACCACCGCGCTGTCTTTCCAGTTCGATCCAACCGGATAGAAAACTGCGCAACCCCCCTGATTCGCCATTGTCGTATTATCGAGCACCCATCCTTTAGGCGCGTCCAAGGTGAAACTATGGCCGTTTCCATACATGATGCCGCCTCCTTCCGGAATGGCCGCCGCGGATAGCCGGGTAAATGCGGCCAACGCTAAGAGAAGGATGCCAATGGTTCTCATGTCGATGGACTAAAGCCGCGCACCGCCAGGATCTTCTCCGTATACTTCGCCAGCAGGTCGAATTCGAGATTCACGAGATCGCCCACGCCCCGCTCATGCAAGGCGGTGATCGCGCGCGTATGCGGAATGATCCAGACCGAGAATTCGTCGCGCCCCACCTCGGCTACGGTGAGACTGATGCCGTCAATCGCGATGCAGCCTTTCGGCACGAGGTAGGCCCCCTGCGCCGGTTCGATGCCGATGCGCAATTCGAAATCCGAGCCCACCTGCTCCCACTTGCGCACCACCCCGGTCGCATCGATATGGCCCGTGACAAAATGGCCGCCGTAGCGACCGGAGGCTGGCATGGCCCGCTCCAGGTTCACCACCGCGCCGGGCTTCAGAGCCTGGAGGTTGGTGCGGGCCAGCGTTTCCTCGAGCAAATCGAAGCGAAGCCGGACGCCATCGATTTCGGTCGCGGTCAGGCAACAGCCGTTGATCGCAATGCTATCCCCGATCTGCACCCCCTCGGACAAAACTCCCGCGTCGATCAAAAGCCGGGTGGTTTCTCCGACCACCTGGAGGCTGACGATGCGCCCCGTACCTTCCACCAATCCTGTGAACATCTGCTCAACAAAGCCCGACGCTGAAAATTGTCCAGAGTTAATCCTGTGTCACACCGACTGTCGGTCGGTTGTGTTACAAGTTTACCACGAAAGTTAACAAAATATCACAAATAGATCATTTTCCGCTTTATTGGCTCACACTCCTCGCCGATGTTATCAAGCATCGTACTCTCAAAATCATTTTATAAACTTATGATCACAAATAACCACATTGTTCACAAAGATCCCGTTCCTCCTCTGATCAAAATTCGAGAGGTGGCGCAACTTCTTTCCATCTCCCGGGCTACCGTTCACGCGCTGATCGACAGCGGTGATTTGGCGGCATCCCAAGTCGGGCCGTCCGAGAAGAAGAAGCGGCTGCATGTTCGTGTCACCCGCAAAAGCCTCCTCGGCTTTTATAAAAAGCGGTTCGGCCATCCGCTCGCTCTCGCGCTTGAAAACCCCTTCCAATCCTAAATTTTTTTCCCCATTCCATGATACCCCTTCCCCATCCTTCCCAACCCGCCGCTCCCACCATCCAAAATCGTCAGGAGCTGGAGGCCGTCGTCGAAAACATCGTGCACTTGCAGCAGGACCGCGCCGAAATCGAGAGCGCCCAGGAAAAGGAAATCACCGCCATCCGCCAGAAATACCGTGCGCCCCTCGCCGAGATGGACCGCTATCTTTTGCTCGAATCGACCTGGGTCGAGACCTGGGCAAAGGCGAATCCCACCGCGTTTCCGGACAAGCGTTCGCTCACCTGCACGCATGCCACCATCGGATTTCGCATCGCACCGCCGCGCGTCGATCGGGCCTCGCGGAAATGGACCTGGACGGACATCGCGCTCAAGCTTTCCGAACTCGCGTGGGGTCGGCGCTACCTGCGGCAACCGGCTCTGGAGGTAAACAAGGAAGCTCTTCTCGCCGACCGCTCTGAACTGGTCGCCGCGGAACTTCGGCAGGCGGGGATCAAGATCGTGCAGGAGGAGCGGTTTTTCATCACGCCGCATGGACCTGCGGAGACGGCTGAATCCACGGAGAATGCCTGGCAGGAGGCGGCTTGAAAGACACTAATTTTCAGGCTGCTAAGGGTTAGCGCTCGTGGGTTTGGGAGTGCCAAAGATCTTGGGAATCGAGTGCTGGGTAGAACAATTTTCCTGCCAGTAAGCTATCTGCTCGTCGGTCGCATTGACTCGCGTTTCCGTCAACGGAAAAGCTCGGCCGTGGGCAATGCGATACGACACGGCCTGAAGAGGCTCATGGCGAGAAATGCGGTAGACGATATAAACGGCGTTCGAATCGGGCGACCACTTTGCGGCGAGGGCATCCGCCCCGGTGTCGAGATTTTCAGTGACCTCCTGCAAGGGACCGATTCGCTTTCCCGTGAGGTTATTAGTCAGGCAGACTTGAAAATTATCGTAGCCGTACTCGCCGCCGCCGTGGGTCGTGATTGCATATTTTCTATCGGGTGAAATACCTTTGATCACCGTGTCGTACTCGTCACCTCCATATTCGTGATTGGAAGTTGCCTCGACGAGCGCGGGTGAAAGCATGAAGATGCCGAGCATTAGGAAGAAACTCGACGCCTTCATTTCATGCCTCGCAAAAAATTATGAGGCGTTGCGAACGATCTGCCGAAGCACATAAGGCAGGATGCCGCCGTGCTGGTAGTAATCGACTTCGATGGGCGTATCGATGCGGAGAACGAGTGGCACGGTCTCGACCTTGCCGTCGGCGCGCTTGATCTCGAGATTCACGATCTGGCGCGGCTTGATCGCATCGGTGAGGCCCTTGAGTGAATAGGTCTCGGTGCCGTCGAGCTTGAGCGTGGCGGCGCTGGTGCCTTCCTGGAAGCAAAGCGGGAGAACGCCCATGCCGACCAGGTTGCTCCGGTGGATGCGCTCGAAGCTCTGCGAGATGACCGCCTTGACGCCAAGCAACCGCGTGCCCTTCGCGGCCCAGTCGCGCGAGCTACCCGTGCCGTATTCGTGGCCCGCGATGATGACCAGCGGCGTGCCTGCCTCCTGATATTTCATCGAGGCGTCGTAGATGCTCATGTCCGCGCCTTCGGGCTGGAACTTGGTCACACCGCCCTCGGTGCCGGGTACCATGAGATTCTTGATGCGGACGTTGGCGAAAGTGCCACGGGTCATCACCCGGTCATTGCCGCGTCGCGCGCCGTAGCTGTTGAACTCCTCGGGCTTCACGCCGTTCTCGAGCAGATAAGCGCCCGCAGGAGACGTCTTCTTGAAGCTGCCCGCCGGGGAAATGTGGTCGGTCGTGACCGAGTCGCCAAAGATGCCGAGCGGACGGGCGTCGAGAATCTCGGTAATGTGGCCGGGCTCGAGCGAGAAGTCCTCGAAGAAAGGCGGCTCCTGGATGTAAGTGCTTTTTTCGTCCCACGCATAGGTCTCGCCCGTCGAGCCGGCGATGTCGTTCCACGCGGGATTCTGCTCCGCGAAATCGCTGTAAAGCTTGCGGAAAACCTCGGGCATGATGGAGGAACCGGCGAGGTCCTTGACCTCCTGCAACGTGGGCCAGAGATCCTTGAGGTAGACCGGCTGGCCGTCCTTGCCCGTGCCGATGGGATCGGTCGCGAGATCGATATCGACCCGGCCCGCGAGCGCGAAGGCGACGACGAGCGGGGGCGACATGAGGAAGTTCGCCTTGATGCTGGGATGCACGCGCGCCTCAAAATTGCGGTTGCCGGAAAGCACGCTGGCCGCCACGAGATCGTTCTTCGTGATGGCCTCGTCGATGATGGGGTTGAGCGGGCCGGAATTGCCGATGCAGGTCGTGCAACCATAGCCGACGATCTGGAAACCGAGCTTATCGAGATAAGGCTGGAGACCGGTCTTATCGAGATAATCAGTGACGACGCGGGAACCGGGTGCGAGCGAGGTCTTTACCGCCGCGTTGACGGTCAGCCCTTTCTCCACCGCCTTCTTGGCGACGAGACCGGCGGCGATCATGACGGACGGATTGCTCGTGTTGGTGCAACTGGTGATGGCGGCGATGAGCACGCTGCCGTGATTGATCTGCACGTCGGTCGCGGGACGAATACCGTTGAGTTTCACTTCGGCGTGGGCGTCGCGCGCTTCTTTTTTACCGAAGCCATTTTCCGCAATCGGCTTGTCGAGCGAGGCGAGGAATTTCGACTTCAGGTCCGGCAGCGCGATGCGGTCCTGCGGACGCTTGGGGCCGGCGACACTGGGATGGACATCGGCGAGATCCAACTCGAGGTCGGAGCTGTAGACGATGCCGTCTTTCTTGTCCGGCATGCCGAAAAGATTCTGCGCCTTGAAGTAGGTCTCGAAGGCCTCGATCTGTTCCTTGGTGCGACCGGTCGCCTTGAGATAATTGACCGACTCGGCATCGACCGGGAAATAACCCATGGTCGCGCCATACTCGGGCGCCATATTGGCAATCGTCGCGCGATCGGGCAGCGACAGGGAAGCCGCGCCGGGGCCGTAGAACTCGATGAACTTGCCGACGACCTTCGCCTTGCGAAGCATCTCGGTGACATGCAGCGCGAGATCGGTTGCCGTGACGCCTTCGCGCAGCGAGCCGGTCATGTAAACGCCGACAACTTCCGGTGTGAGGAAATAGACCGGCTGGCCAAGCATGCCCGCCTCGGCTTCGATGCCGCCCACGCCCCAGCCCACGATGCCCAGGCCGTTGATCATGGTGGTGTGCGAATCGGTACCGACCAGCGTGTCGGGATAGTAGACGGTCTCGCCGTCGGCCTTGGTCGAGAGAACGCCCTTGGCCAGGTATTCAAGATTCACCTGGTGAACGATGCCGATGCCGGGCGGCACAACCTTGAAGGTTTCGAACGCCTGCTGGCCCCACTTGAGAAATTCATAACGCTCGCGATTGCGGGTAAATTCGAAGGCGAGATTCTGCGCCATCGCGGTGGGCACTCCGGCCACATCGACCTGCACAGAGTGATCGACCACGAGATCGACCGGGACAAGGGGCTCGATGAGCTTTGGGTTTTTATTCAGCTTGGCGACGGCGTGGCGCATCGCGGCCAGATCGACGAGGAGCGGAACGCCGGTGAAATCCTGTAACACGATACGCGCGACAACGAAGGGAATTTCCTCCTGCGCGGGCTGCTTGGCGTTCCAATTCGCGAGCGTGCGGACATCGTTTTCGCTCACCCGTTTCCCGTCGAAATTACGTAACACAGCTTCAAGGACAATGCGGATGCTAACTGGCAATTTCGAGATCGGCGCGACCCCCGCTTCTTCCAGCGCGGGAAGAGAATAGTATGTTACTTTTTGACCAGATTGAGTGGTTGTAGACCGGAGGGTATTGAAGAGGGAGTGGAGCGCCATAAATTTAGTATTTGTAATTATGCTCGCGATACCAGCACGCATCAAGCCGCAACCACTGAAAACCGGACGCTTGTGACAAAACTTTTCTTTTCGAACACGTCGGGTTCGGCTCGCGGCGGTCGGGCGTCACAAGATTGGCACCATTTAGGCTTAAGGAAGATTCGAACATAATAACCCGAAAGGAAATACGTCCTGATGAAAACAGCCGACATGTTGGTCGACTTCGTTCGAACAAACAAAAACGCGTTCCGCATGGCAGATCAACGCGCACCCAAGGTGCAGCAAAGCCGCTATGAACGCCGGAAAGTACGGGAATTCCTTCGCCTGGGAGACTGGGTGGCCGACGGTGCCTGAGCGCCCGCAAGGCAGTATCCATTAATCATAACTTCACGCTCTTGCTCTTGGGCGAGCAAGAGCGTGGGTTCTCTCGGTAGTAAATGATTTGGAGAGGTTATCTGTCGTTGCATATCTCTCTCTATTGAGACCTAAAGGATGCCCCTCTCCAAGAGAGAAAAGGGCGATTCATTTTTTGAAAATCGGGCAATCTGATTTATCTTAAAACGTGAAAGAGCTAACCCTCAGCATGAGCGAGGCGGAACGCACCTTTTCCGACCTGATCAATCGTGTCCACTATCGCGGTGAAGCCGTGGTCCTCACCAAAAATGGGCGCATCGTCGCCCGTATCATTCCAACCGACACCCCAGTGGTCAGCGAAGGCGAATGGAACCGGCGCTGGAGTCCGGCGGCCCAGCCTTCTCCCGATCACGCCGAAGCCTTCTCGAACGATCCGAAAAAGAAGGGACTACGCGTAATCCAGCAGGTGCCGGTGCCTTGGGATTGATAGGCCGAAAGCGCGATTAATTTGCCGCGAGATTAACTTACCGCCGCCACTTCGGCTTCTTCGGTAAGGATATTCGCGCCGTGCTGGAGATCGACCATGCGGCGATAAGCGCCGTCGGGAATATTCATAAGCTCGTCGTGGGAGCCGGTTTCACGCACCGCGCCATCGCGCAGGATGATGATGCTGTCGGCATTGCGGATGGTGGAGAGCCGGTGGGCAATCACGAAGCAGGTGCGGCCCTTCATCAATTCATCGAGCGCTTGTTGCACGAGTCGTTCGCTTTCGGCGTCGAGCGCGCTGGTGGCCTCATCGAGGATGAGGATGGAAGGGTCCTTCAGCAACGCGCGGGCAATGGCGATACGCTGACGCTGGCCGCCGGAGACCTTGATGCCGCGCTCACCCACGAGCGTCTGGTAGCCCTCGGGAAATTGCGCGATGAATTCGTGCGCGTTCGCGCGGCGCGAGGCCGCCTCGATCTCCGCTTGGGAAGCGCCGGGCTTGCCATAGGCGATGTTCTCCGCAATCGATCCGCCGAAGAGCAGCACTTCCTGCGGCACGAGCGCCATTTGCGAGCGCAACTCATGGAGGCCATAGTCAGTCGCCGGGCGGCCATCAAAAAGAATCCGGCCCTGCTGGGGATCGTAAAAGCGAAGCAGCAGCGACGCGATGGTCGACTTGCCCGAACCGCTGGGGCCGACCAGCGCCACGACCTTGCCTTCCTGGGCGGAAAAGTTGAGGTGCTTCAGAACGACCGATTCCGGTCGGGAAGGATAAGCGAACGTCACTTCCTCGAAGCGGACGTCGCCACGGAAACGAGGCGCGGTGAGCGCACCGCCGGAACGCCCCGCCTGGTGGTCAAACTTCTCCGCCGGTTCAGCGAGCAGTTCCCGCACGCGTTGCGTCGCGCCGATGGAGCGTTGAAGATTGCTGTAGAGATCCGCAAAGCTGCCGATCGAGCCGCCGATGAAGATGGTGTAAATCGTGAAGCCGAGAAGATCGCCATGCTGGAGTTTTCCATCAAGCAGCAGCGTCGTGCCGTACCAAAGGACGATGGTGATCGCGGTGAAGATCGCAAAGATGATGAAGGCCACCAGAGCGGCGCGGGCCTTCGCGCCGTGCCGGACAGATTGAAGAAAAGCGGCCAGACGAGTTTCGTAACGCTTTTGCTCGAAGAGCTCATTGCAAAAGGCTTTCACATTCGCGATGCCTTGAAAGGCCTCTGCCACGATGTTGGCCGATTGGGCCAATTCATCCTGCGTCACGCGCGAGCGCTTGCCGACGAGCCGCCCAATCAGGATGGCGCCAATGATGGTCGGTGGAAAGCAGGTCAGCATCACGCCGGTCAGGCGCGGGGAAATGAAGATCATCATGCCGATGCTGCCGAGGAGAATGATGCTCTGCCGGAGAAATTGCGGGATGGCCATGATGAAGGCGTCCTGCAATTGCGTCAGGTCGGCGAACATGCGACTGGTCAACTCGCCCACCTGTCTCTGGCCGAAGAAAGTCATTGGCATTTCGGTGAGATGACCGAAGAGCGCCCGGCGTAAGTTGGAAAGGCCGTACTCTCCCACGGTATTGAAGAGCAGCGATTGAAAGTAGGACATGACCGCCTGCACCAGGAGAATGACGACCATGAGCGCGGCGAAGCGAAAGGCCTGCCCGTGGCTCGTGCTGTTGATCAGGTCCCGCGCAAGCAACGGAAAGAAAAGCCCGAGGATGCTGGAGCCGATGAGCATGAATAGCCCGGTCGATAATTGTCCCCGATAAGGTCGCAGGTAGAAATACAGGCTGAACATCTGCCCGAGCGTTTCCCGCGTGACCTTGACCTTGGGCGGCAGCGCGGGAGAGGCGGTTTCAGAATCGGCAGAAGAGGATTGACGTGGCATGAGCGGGAATGAAAGAGGAAGGGTATCGCAGCAAAGAAACGGTGTCTCGCCGCAGATTTCAAGTTTTAAGCACAGATCGCCCGGATCTGAGCATCCTCCAAGTTCCCCTAATTCATCGGGGAAGGCTTTCGTTATCCACCGAAGTCGTCGCCAAATAAAGTTTGGGAACGACCCCGATAAGGAATCTTATAAAAAAACTACTTCGTCTTCAGCGGCGTATCGCTGGCACAGCGGAAACCAAGCCAAACCTGGCGGGTCGTCTGCTCGTACGTCGTGATCCGGTTGGTCAACTGCTCATGATCGACCGACTTTGAGAGAAAGTTCGCACCGCGAATAACCGCCACTTTTTCCGTGCTCAACTTGGTGCTGGCCACGATGGTGTCGGTCCATTCGCTGACATTCCCCGCCATGTCGAAAACACCGTAGGGACTTCTATCGCCCGGCGTGGCATCGACGACCTGATGGGTGCGTTCCGTCCGCGAGGCATCAGGAGGAGTTCCTTCAGTCGGCACGGAGGTGTTCGCCTCGGGCAGGAACGTGCTTCCCCAGGGAAAAAGGTAACCCTGCGAACCGCGCGCGGCCTTCTCCCATTCCTGTTCGGTGGGAAGCCGCTTTCCCGCCCACTTCGCGTAAGCCTCCGCGTCATACCAATCGATGTTGAAAACGGGATGATCGAGCGTGAGATATTCTTTGTGATAAGGCTGATGATATTTGATGCAGGTGAAAATACCGGCGATCCGGTTATCACCTTCCACATGATCGGCCCATTCGTTTGGCTGATGGTCCTTTTCCCCTTTTTGTCCTGCATCGCGCCAGGCCGCGTCGGTGCCCGCCTCATCGACGGCCTGCAAAAACTTTAGGTACTGCCCGAAGGTCACTTCGAACTTGTCCATGTAATAGGCGTGATCCAACGTGGCCGGGCCGTCCTGGTAAACATAGGCGCCCGCGGGAATGCTCACCATTTCGTTGAATTCCCGTGAAGGCGGCGGAGCGAGAAACCGGGCATAAATGAAGTATCCGACGATAAGCAGCACGCCGACAAAACCGGCGCCCATGAGATAAAAATTGCGTTTCTGTTTCTTGCGTTCGACGTGGATCGCCTTGCGGGCTTGCTGCCGCTCTTCGGTCACTTCGATTTCGCGTTCCGGGGCCAATTCGATGTCGATGGCCTGGGCCTCGCCCACGATTTCCGCCAAGGGGACCGGTCCGCTGCCAATCCGTTCCACCAGGGCCTGGACGCGAGGCGGGACGTTTTCCGCACCCGCCAATAAGGCGCTGACGACGCGGGCCAGGCCGGTCAAATCGGAAAATCCGGGAGGAGTCGCCGGCAGGCTGGGATCGACGCAATTGGCGACCTTGATAATGCCCTGGGGCGAAACCGAGACATCGGTTGCGCCGACCACCGTGTGCGGATGATTGTTCGCATCCCAGAAAATCGTCACCGCCCCGACGGTATAAATAATCTGCGCGGCAAGACGGCCATCGATCCCCTGCCCGGCGGTCGCCCGCTCGGCCAGATTCGGCACATCCCATCGCTCGCGGGCAAAAAAGTCGCGGCCCTGATAGGCACCCGCCTGATAAACCGCCTGCACGTTGGGATGCCCCGCCCGCGCCATCGCGGTGGCGGAACTGCGGAAATGCTGCGCTTCCTCCGGCGTCGCGCCGTTGCGAATGACCGTGACGAAGACGTCGCGCTTCACCCCGGTATCATAGGCGGCATAGCAATCGCCCCAGCGATCCGGCGGCTGTTTCTTGCCGATGCGAAACGGAGGAAATTCGTGCTCCTCGAGCGTGATGAGGCAATCCTGACAGGTGACGCTGAAGACCGCTTCATCGAGCGGGAGCGGAAAAACGGTCAACCCCTGGAGGTGATCGGCAAAATTCTGGAGATTATACTGCGTGACCACGATGACCCGCGCGCGCCGAAAGCGGGTGCGAATCGCAGAAAGAAAAGCGAGTCCGTCTTCCTCCGGGAAGTAGACCTCGCAGATGCAAAGATCGATATCCTCGTAGCTGCGGAGAGAATCAATGCCGGCCTCGGCCGTCTGCACGAAGCCGACCGCCGCATCCGGGGTTCCCGCCAGGACCAATTGACCGATACGTTGCGCCAGCTCGAGGTCGGGCTGGACGATCAGAACATTTGCGCTCATGGAAAAAGCGAACAGTGCGCCAAAATTTCGCTTCTGCCAATGGCGTTTTGGTGAGAAGGCCTCGCCCGGCAGGGCCATTCACCCGCAGACGCGCCTCAATCCCTTATTTTTCTCCGGCCGGATTTGACGAAACGACCCTTCATCGGATCAAGCTGAAGACTTGCCTTTTGATATATCATATATCATCCTTAGCCCATTCTTCTATGACCTCCCTCCCTCCCGTCGTCCTTGTCACCGGTTCCTCCCGCGGTCTGGGCCGTGGCGTGGCTGAAACGCTCGCCCGCGCTGGATTCTCCGTGGCGATCCATTATGCCAGCAACAAGGAAGCGGCCGAAACCGCCGCCCAGGCTTGCCGCTCGCTCGCCAAGAATCCGGAGCAAGAATTTGTGCTCGTCGGAGGCAATATCGCCCTCGCGGCCGATCGCCAGCGGCTTTTCGACGAAGTGATTTCCGCTTACGGACATCTCGACGCCCTGGTCAATAACGCGGGGGTGGCGCCGCGCATTCGCGCCGATATCACCGAGGCGACGGAGGAAATCTTCGACGAGGTGCTCGGCATTAATCTCAAGGGCCCTTATTTCCTTTCCCAACTCGCCGCCCGTTATTGGCTGGCGAATCCCGGCCAGTGCCGCGTGCCCGGCGGTTACAAGCTTCTCTTCGTCACGTCGCTCTCGGCGAATACGGCGTCGATCAATCGCGGGGAATATTGCATTTCCAAGGCCGGCCTGGGCATGGTCACGCAATTATGGGCGACCCGGCTCGCCGACGCGGGCGTGCAGGTCCTTGAAGTCCGCCCCGGTATCATGGCGACCGACATGACCGCTGGCGTGAAGGATAAGTACGACAAGCTCCTCGCCGATGGCCTCGTGCCGCAGAAACGTTGGGGCACGCCCGAGGATGTCGGCCTGGCGGTCAAGGCCATCCTCGAGGGCCATTTTCCATTCTCCACCGGCGACGTGATCAATGTCGATGGTGGCTTCCATCTCCGTCGGCTGTAATTTTTTCCTTACTTCTATGATCCAGATCAATCATCAACTCACGCCTGCCGCGCTCTTGCCGGCGGTAAACCGGCTCTTCACTCTTTCCGGCGAAAAAATCCGGCGCCTGCAAAAGCGTTGGGATGCGGCGAAGGGCACGCCCGTTTTCACCATCAAAGGCGAATACACTTCGCGCGGCTGGACCGAATGGACCCAGGGCTTTCAATTTGGGGCGGCGATCTATCAATACGAGATCACGCGGGACGAAACTTTCCTCGAGATCGGACGTCGCAACACGGTCGATTTCATGGCGTCCCACGTCACGCACATCGGCGTGCATGATCACGGTTTCAACAACGTCAGCACCTACGGCAATCTGCTGCGCCTGATGAAGGCGGGGCTGATTCCCTTCAACGAATGGGAGAAGAATTTTTACGAGCTGGCGCTGAAAGCCAGCGGCGCAGTCCAGGCCTCGCGCTGGACGAAGCTGACTCCGGAGCTGGGCTATATCGCCTCCTTCAACGGGCCGCAATCGCTTTTCGCCGACACCATCCGTTCTCTGCGCTCGCTCGCGCTCGGCCATCAACTCGGCCACAAGTTGATGGGGGAAATGGACCGTCCCATCTCGCTTCTCGAACGCCTGCTGCAACACTCGGAAGCGACTGCCCGCTACGCCGTCTATTATGGCGAGGGCCGCGATGCCTATGATGTCCGAGGACGCACCGCGCACGAGTCGATCTTCAACGTGAACGATGGCGCTTATCGCTGTCCGAACAGCCAGCAGGGTTACTCCCCCTTCTCCACCTGGACGCGCGGCCTGGCCTGGATTTTATGCGGCTATCCCGAGGAAATCGAATTCCTCGAAACGCTGCCCGATGCGGAGTTCGAGCCCTATGGCGGCAAAAAGAAAATTCTCGCCCGGTTCCTCGACGTGGCCGAAGCGGTCGCTGATTTTTATATCCAGTACACCCCGATCGATGGCGTTCCCTATTGGGACACCGGCGCGCCCGGCCTCGCTCATCTGGGAAATTATCTGGAGCGCACGGCGGAGCCTTTCAATGAACACGAACCGGTCGATAGCAGTGCCGCCGCCATCGCCGCGCAGGGACTGCTCCGCCTGGGAAATTATTTCAAACGCACCGGCCAAGCCGAGAAGGGCGCGCGCTACTATCAAGCGGGATTGACCGTCGCACAGACGCTTTTCCAGGAGCCTTATCTCTCTGTTGACGTCAAGCACGAGGGGCTGCTGCTCCATTCGGTTTATCATCGTCCAAACGGCTGGGATTACATCCCGCCGGGCCGCAAAGTTCCCTGTGGCGAGGCTTCCATGTGGGGCGACTATCACGCGCGCGAACTTGCGGTCATTCTGCATCGAGCCGCGAAGGATCAACCCGACCTGCGCTTCTTCGACATCTGATAAGAGGGGGACGGCGTTGCCGTTCCCCTGGTCAGGCTTGCGCCCGCATCTGCGAATAATGCCGAAAGGCCTTTTGGTTATGTTGCCGGACGAGCTTTTCGGCCTGTTCGGCATCGCCTTTCCGGAGGGCAACCAAAATGGCGTGGTGCTCGCGTTGGGCGGCGGTGAAGCGATGCTCGCTTCCCTCGCGAAAGAAATGCCGCCGGATGCGATCCCAGTTGCCTAGGGCGCGCGCGGTAATTTCCCGCAGCCACGGCATCCCGGTGGCCTCGCTAATCGTGAGATGAAAATCCATGTTCAGGGCGGACCACTTTTCCACATCGTTCCGCTTTTCCGCAGCATCCATCTGGGTGATCAGCCCCTCAAGCCGGGCATCGGTGGCGGGAGGCATCTTGCGGGCCACCCGCCGCACCGCGACCGCCTCCATGCCTTCGAGAATGGTAAAGACTTCCTCGATGTTCTCCGGCGTGATCGAGGCCACGGTCGCGCCCGCGTGAGGCCGGATCTCGACCAGCCGTTCGGACTGGAGCAATTGCAGGGCTTCCCGTACCGGAATGATGCTCAGGCCGAGTTGCCCGGCGATCTCATCGATGATCAGGCGCTGGCCGGGCGCAAGCTTGCCCTCAAGGATCTGTTCCTTCAGGTGCTGGTAGATCGCTTGCTGCTTGGTGAGGGTTAAAACCATGGTCGGAGGAAGATAGGACTTGCCCGCAGGGCCCGCCATATCATATATCTTATATTATCTAACCTCTCCGCCCATGTCTACTCCCTTCAAACTTGTCCGCGTCGCTTCCTTTAAAACCGTGGCCGATTTCCGCGCCCATCTGCAAAGTCTGAACTTGGACCTCGGCATGGATGACACCATCCTGCAGGGCGATGCCTCCCCGCTGCGGCAAAAGGTGCTTTGGAAAAATCGCACCATCGGCAATCGCTGGGCCATTCATCCCATGGAAGGCTGGGACGGCACGACGACGGGCGGCGTGACCGAGCCGATGATCCGGCGCTGGAAACGTTTTGGCGAAAGCGGCGCAAAGCTCATCTGGGGCGGCGAAGCCATGGCGGTGCGCGCCGACGGTCGCGCCAACATGAATCAGCTGATCATCCACCAGGAAAACAAGGCGGGCATCGCCCAGTTGCGCGAGACCCTGCTGGCGGCGCATCGCGAGAAATTTGGCGTGACGGACGATCTCGTCATCGGCTTCCAGCTCACGCACTCCGGCCGGTTCTGCCGTCCCAATGACAAGAAGCGCTGGGAATCGCGCATCGCGTATCGTCATCCGATTCTCGACGCGAAATTCAATGTCACGAGCGACGACCAAATCCTCAGCGACGATGACCTGAAGCAACTCGTCGTCGCCTATGTCGAAGCAGCGAAGATCGCCGCCGAAATCGGCGCCGATTTTGTCGACATCAAACATTGCCACGGCTACCTGCTCCACGAATTTCTCGGTGCCCACACCCGGCCCGGCATCTATGGCGGCTCCTTTGAAAATCGGACGCGGCTCATTCGCGAGATCGTGGAAGGTATTCGTGCCGTTGCGCCCGATCTTGGAATCGGCGTGCGCCTTAGCGCCTTCGATTTCGTGCCGTTCAAGCCGAATCCGGAACTTTCTCAACCGGGCAAACCCGGCCCGGGCATGCCGGAGGAGTTCTCGCACTGCCTCCCCTACCGTTACGCCTTTGGCGTGAACCAGGAAAATCCAATCGAGTACGACCTGACGGAAACCAAGCAGTTCCTCCAGCTACTTTCCGATCTCGGCGTCGATCTCGTCAATCTTTCCGCCGGCAGTCCCTATTACAATCCGCACATCCAGCGGCCCGCCGCTTATCCGCCCTCGGACGGTTATCAGCCGCACGAGGACCCGCTCATCTCCGTGGTGCGCCAGATCAAAGTGGTGCAGGAATTGAAGGCCGCCTTCCCGAAGTTGCTCCTTGTCGGCTCCGCCTATTCCTATCTCCAGGAATATCTGCCGCATGTCGCGCAGTATTACCTGCGTGAGGGCCATGTCGATTTCGTCGGACTGGGCCGTATGGTGCTTTCCTATCCGCATATGCTCGCCGATGCGACTTCCGCCGGGAAGCTGCTCGAGCCAAAATTGATCTGCCGCACCTTCAGCGATTGCACGACCGCGCCGCGCAACGGACTTCGCTCGGGTTGCTACCCGCTGGATGATTATTACAAGACCTTCGAGGACGCCCCCCGCCTCAAGGAAATCAAGAGCGGCAAGGTCTAATCTTAGCGCCTCCTCGTTAAGCTCTCTCGTTTCCAGGTTTTAGTCGGAACGAGGGAGTAAGATAGGTTAACGTCCTTCGGCTGAAATCTCACCCAGGCCCTTTTCCAGCTTTTTTGCCAGGGCGGGGAGATGCGTGGTCACGCAAGTGGTATGGGTTCCCGGCAATATCTCCACTTGGTATTGGGCAGGATCCATTTTGCTCGCATGGGCCAAGTTGGAAAGACGCTCCAACGGAGTCGACTCCGGAAACAGAAAGGTCGCGGGAACCTCCAAAGGCTTGATTCGGTAAAGGCGATAAGCGAGGTAGTAGGCCGAGTCGTCGAGGCCTCCGATCACCTCCTGTTCCTCAATGGAATCCGTTGCGAAAAGATCCGAAGCGGAGCCGTTTTCCGAGCGACCAAAGCGGTGAAGCAGAGACTTTACCTTGCTGCGCCACGGTCTTTTCAACCAACGATTGGTTGAGACGCCGTAACGATCAAAGAAGTCGATTTTTCTTTCGAGATTCCATTTCCTGGCGTTGCCGATGCGATCCACCCAGGGCCAGAGTCCGCGCAGCCAGCCCACGCTCCACAGCGGAGGATCGATAAGAAAGAGATGGGCGACGGTCTCACCCTCAGCCACCAATTGCCGCGCCATCTCCATCGCGATGAGGGCGCCGATGCAATAACCACTCAGAATGTAAGGACCGTGCGGCGACTGTTTTCGAACCGCCGCCAGATGATACGCCGCCATTTCCTCCAGCCGGAAGGAAGTCAGATTAGGCGGCAGCACATAGAAGGGCTGATCCTCCCCCAGTTGCCGCGAAAGCCGCTGGCAATAAAAACCGCCCCCCATCCAGTCGCCATGCAAAAAGAAAAGCGGCGCCCGCGAGCCTTTCGGCTGAAGTGGAATGAGCGGGGTCGCGGCGTTATTCGCGTTATTGGCTTCGATGATATACCGCGCAAGATTTGCCACGGTGGCACCCGTCAGCAAAAGCGAAAGAGGCAACGGACGACCGCAAAGCTTCCCGGCTTGCAGCATCATCCGCAAGGCGAGAAAGGAAGTGCCGCCCAGGTCAAAAAAATTATCGTGGATGGTGAAATCCGAGATTTTGAGGACCTCCCGCCACACCTCGATCAATTGTTGATGCAAAGCCCCTGCGAGGGAGGAGTCATCCGAAACGATTTTCTTCGATGCCGACGGAGACGGAAGGAGATTTCGCTGAAGTTCCGCCGCGCGGCGATTCACGCGAAAAGTTGGAAGACATACGATATCTTCCGCGCGACCCCACAACTCGACTCCGCCCTCCTCCGCGTTCCGTCCGATGAATCCCGTCTTGAGCAGAGGAAGCAGCGTGGCCGCATCCGATGGACCAGAAACGAGTTCGCCGGACGGGGAATTGCCCAAGTCTGCAAAACCGTGAGCCAGATAAACGTCCCCCGGAATTCCCTTCGGCAATAACCGCCGCTGGTCATCCAGCGCAATCAAAACGGCCCCGGCGGGTAGTCCAACCGTCGGCATAAAGGGCGCGCCGCTTTTTTTAAAATGCTGTTCAAGCTGCCGGTCAAGCTCGGCCATGAGAGCCGATGGATCGAAGACCGGGCGGGGTTCCGCCTTTGGAGCTGCTTTGGAGGGCAATGTGGACTCCAGTTCCTCCCGCTCGTTCGCGGCAAAAATCGGCAAATCCTCGATCGACGTTTCCGGTCGCGCGATAACCGCTTCGAGCAGCGCCTGGAAGTGAAGCAACAGGCGGCGGATGGTCGAGGCGCGGTAAAGCTGGGTGTGATATTCCATCTGCAGCCGGATGCCCTCTGCTCTTTCCACGATGCCGAAAGTCAATTCGAACGTGGAACCCGGACTGATCGAGTAGAGCGGACGAATCGCGAGGTCGCCAATGGCGATCGGCTGCATGAAGGCGCGCTGATAGAGAAAATGAGTCTGAAGCAGCGTCTTCGGGACGCCATTTTTGCGTTGCTGTAATCGCTCCAGCACGCTCTCGAACGGTGCTTCGTGATTGGCGAAAGTACTCAGCGAAGCATCGCGCTGCCGCACGAGAAATTCGCGAAAGGTCATCTTTCCAGAAACGTCGGAACGAAGGATAAGAATGTTGGCGAAAAGTCCGATGAGATTTTCCAGGTCAGGTTGATTGCGATTGGCCGCCGTGGTTCCCACCATGAAATTCGTCCGGCCCGTGTAGCGATGCAGCAGCGCGATATAAGCGCTGTAGAAAATCATGAAAAGGGTCACGCCCTCCTCGACGCAAAAGCGCTTGAGGGCGTCGCTTACCGACAACGGCAGCAGCAGGCTTTCAAGAATGGCCGTATGCGACTGCCCAGCCGATCCGGTTGGTCGAGTCGAGCCAGTTGACCGGGGAAAGTCGGTCGGGAAATCAAGCACCGGAAGTTCGCCTGCCAAAGCCTCGTCCCAATAACCCAGTTGCTTTTGGAATTGCGGCGTCTTGAGCCATTCCTCCTGCCACAAAACATAATCAGCATATTGAATCGCCAATGGCGGAAGGTCGGGCTTCCTGCCATTTAGAAAGGCATCGTAAAAAGCCCCCAGCTCACGCACGAGGATGCCATTAGACCAGCCATCGCTGATGATGTGATGCGCGGTCAGCATCAACACACTTTCCGAAACCGATAATCTCACCAAAGTCGCGCGCAGCAGCGGAGCCTCGGCCAGGGGCAACGGTTTCTTCACCTCTTCATCCATTTCCCCACGGATACGCTCCGCGTGCTGCTCCTCCGGCAGATTACCCAGATCAATCCGGTGAAGCTTGATCGAGACTTCGGGCGAGATGATCTGCTTCGGTTCGCCTTCCACCTGCGCGAAGTGGGTCCGCAGAATCTCGTGACGCGCGACCATGGCGTTCAAGGCGCGCGCCAGGATATCGATCTCCAACGAACCGCTCAACTTCAGGGCGATCGGAATATTGAGCGCGGTATTGCCGGGTGAAATTTGTTCCAGGAGCCAGAAGCGCTTCTGGCTCACCGAGCACGGCATGACGAAGACCTCGGCCTCACCGGCGGACGAAGGGTCTATCGTCGGGAGTCGCTTCGAGGCCGTGAGTTCGCTACTCATGACGCGGCGCGACGATAGGCCTGCCGCGAGACTGCCACCAGGGCGGGACCAGCCTCGGCAGCTTCCGTGTCTCCCACCTGCGCCGCCAGTTCACCGATGGTGCGATACTGGAAAAATTGGCGGACAGTCAACGGCAATGAGGCTTCGTTGGCGCGTGCGGCGATGCGAAAAATGAGCAAGGAATCGCCGCCAATTTCGAAAATATTATCATCCCGACCGATCTGATCCCGGCCCAGGATTTCGGCCCAGATTTCCGCCAGCTTCGTCTCGATCGGGCCTTGCGGAGTCGCGTAGGGACGACTGGCCCGCGCCGCTTCGAGACGCGGGGCCGGCAACGCCTTGCGATTGATTTTCCCATTGGGCGTCAGCGGCAACGCGGTGAGCATCTCAAAGAAACTGGGAATCATGTAGTCGGGCAATTTCTGACCAAGAAATCCGCGTAGCTCGGCAATCAACTGCCCCATTTCCGGCACGGCGGCTTCTGGCCGCAGAACGAAGTAGGCCACCAACTGTTTCCGCCCGGGCGCGACCTCGTGAGCGACGACCACGCTTTCCTTAATCGCCGGATATTCACCGAGCCGGGACTCGATCTCGCCGAGCTCAATGCGGTATCCGCGAATCTTGACCTGATGATCGATCCGCCCCTGCACCTCGATCTGCCCGCCACGCACGCGAGCGAGATCGCCGGTCTTATAGAGGCGCGCGCCCGGCAGGCTGGAAAAGGAATCGGGAATGAATCGCTCTGCCGTAAGCTCCGGACGACCGCGATAACCGCGCGCAAGACCGAGACCGCCGATATGCAGTTCGCCGGGAACGCCCGGCGGGACCGGCTGAAGCTGGGTATCGAGGATGTGCAACTGGGTATTCGCAATTGGCTCGCCGATGGTGATCAGGCCCGCTCCCGGCTCAATCTTGGCGATGGCGGACCAGATGGTCGTCTCGGTCGGACCGTACATGTTCCAAAGTTCACTACCCTTGGCCAGAAGTTGATTCGCCAATTCGCGTGGAAGCCCCTCCCCACCACAAAGCATTTTCAAGTCGGGTTTGCCGGCCCATTTGGCATCGAGCAACATGCGCCACGTCGAGGGCGTCGCCTGAAGAACGGTCGCCTGATGGCGCTCCAGATGATGGATAATGCGGAAGCCATCGGCGACATCGTCGCGCCCCAGAAAAATCAGGCGCGCGCCCGTGACCAGAGGCAGAAAAATCTCCAGGCCCGCGATGTCGAAGGAGACCGTGGTGATGGCCACGAGGACGTCGCTGCTCTTCATGCCCGGCTTCTCCTGCATGGAGGCGAGAAAATTCACCAGGGCGCGATGCGGAATTTCCACACCCTTCGGCGTCCCGGTCGAGCCGGACGTATACATCACGTAAGCCAGATGATCCCCCGTGATTTGGGCGGGCACATCGGCGTCGCTTTCAGCCGCGAGCGCGTTTCGCTCCTGCTCTTCATCGCAAATGAAAATGCTGGCGCTGGTGGCTGGAAGGCTCGCCTGTAAATCCCGCTGGGTCAGCAGCACGGTCGGCTGCGCGTCGTCGAGCATGAGGGCCTGCCGGTCGCGAGGCAGATCACGATCGATCGGCAGATAAGCGCCGCCGGCTTTCATGATGCCGAGAAGTCCGACAATCAAATCGAGCGTCCGGCCCAGACAAATGGCCACGACTTTCTCCGGGCCCACGCCCAGTTTTTGAAGCCTGCGCGCCAATCGATTAGCCCGCCCATTCAGCTCGGCGTAGGTGATCCGCTTTTCACCACCTTCATCGACCACCACAGCGATGGCATCGGGAGTGGTGCGGGCCTGATGCTCGAACCATTCCGGCAGTGAATTAAAAGGGAGATAAGGATCGTTCATCATTCACGTACCGTCTTAAGACGGTGCCAATGCGCCGGGGTTACCGGAAGCGGTAAACGGAAGCTGCGAGACCAACTGCGCCGGTCCCTCCGCGATGCCCAACAACAGCGCGCGGTAATGGCCCAGCCAACGCCGCATCGTCTCGGAGGAGAGTAGCGCGGTGTTGTAATCGCATTGCACCAGGATTTCACCGTTCTTCTTTTCCGCAGCGTTGAGATAAAGGTCAAACATCGCGGCATTGCGCGGGCCGCGATAGGGCACATCCTTCGTCTCGAGCGCCATCTCCAGTTGCGGGAAACTGCGATGGAATTCTCCCGTCTCCAAATTAAAGACGACATTGAAGAAGGGCGCGCGCGCCGGGTCGCGCGGCAGCTTCAATTTGCCGATCAGGTGGCCAAAGAAATAATCCTGATGTTCGGACGCCGCCAGCACCTGACTTTTCACCTGAGCCAGATAATCGAGAAAGCTGCTCCCCTCAATCAGGCCGCTGCGCAAGGGCAGCATGTTCGTCGTGTTTGCGAAAAGATTCCGCCCCTCCCCTTCTGTCCGAATGGGGCTATCGAAGGGCACACCGACGATAAGATCATCCTGCCCGGCGAGCCGGTGGAGCATGACCCCGTACGCGCCGAGAAGCACCGTGAAGAGCGAGCAGCGGTGAGCCGCGCCGATTTTCTTGAGAGCGTCCGTCAGTTCCGGTTCCAGCACGATTTCCTCGCGCGCGCCGAGATAAGTCAGCTCGGGCGGCAGCGCGTGATCGTAGGGCAGGTCGAGTCCGGGGACACCGCCCTGCATTTGCTTCAGCCAAAAAGCCTCCGCTTCCTCGCGGGCCTCGGACATCTCATAAAGCTGCCGTTTTTCGACGAATTCGGAGAAAGGAAATGCCGGCGGCAGCGTTACCGATGGGCCGCCCGTGTAGGCCCCATAAAGCGCGGCAAGCTCCTCCAGGAAGACCCAGTAAGAGGGGCCATTGCCCACGACGTGATGAAAAATAAGAACGAGTTGATGATGAGTCGCATCGATCTTGAGCAGATGTCCCACGAGAAAGGGGCCGGTCATTCCCGCGAAAGTTCCAGCTTCCAGTTCAGCCAATTTCCGCGCCGCTTCCGTGGCCGCGCGCTCGGGGGGTAGATCGGAAAAATCGGTGAAGCCGAGATCGAAAGCGTGCCGGGGATGCACGATTTGTGTGTAGCCATCGCCTTCGATGGTCGTACGCAGGGCTCCATGACGATTGACCACGGTTTGCACCGCCTTGGCCAGGCTATCCCAATCGAGATGGCCGGTGAGCGATAGCGTGACCGCCTCGCGATAGGCGCGCGCCGCGTTTTCGTTCAGCGAGGAAAGAAGCCACAGCCCCTTCTCCGCCTCGGTCAGCGGCAGCGTTTGGTCCGCGATTGGCGCGGGGGCTTTTCCCGGTTCCATCAAAAGGGTCGCCTGTTGCAGGCTCTGCAAGACACGCGCCGAGTCGATGCCGAAATCGACAAAGCAACCGATCTCATCGACACCAATTTTCTTCAATCGCTCGACGACCATGGCGCAACTCGCGGGCGTCCCGATCAGGGACTTGCCGTTAAAGTAATCATCGCAGGACCGGTTGGTCAGGTAGTTCAAGTCCTCCTCATCGACTTCCACCTGGCCGATCTGCTTCTCGATCTTCTTCTGGCTGTTGTCCAGGTAGGAGCGGAGGTATTCGCACAACGGACCACGTGCGACTTCCCGCGCTTTCTCCACGCTCTCGTCCAGGTAAGTGAAAAGCAGCGTGGTGACATGTCCCGTCGCGGGATCGAGTCCCGCCGCGCGGCGGCCTTCACGGTAAGCGGCGATCTTCTCCGCGAGTTCATCGACCGTCTGGTTCATCAAATAGCCGAGCACGTTGAGCCCGCGGCGACCCGCTTCGGTATAGGAATCCTTATGGATGCACGTCAGCCAGACCGGCAGTTCGCGCTGCTTTGGCAGAGGATGCAGCGTCACCGGCAGGTTATCGCCTCCCGGCGTCGGCATGTTGACGGTTTCCCCGCGCCAAAGCCGCTGAATGATGTCGAGATTTTTGAGCGCGATCTGGCGGCGATCCGCAAAGGCTTCCGGGGCGAAAACGAAATCGTTGGGATGCCAGCCGGTGGCGATCGAAATGGCCGTGCGCCCTTGCGAAAGATTATCGGCCACGGACCATTCCTCGGCCACGCGAACAGGATGATGCAACGGCAGGACCACGCTGCCGCCACGCAATTGCAGCTTTGATGTGACCGACGAAAGCGCGCAAGCCAGCAACGAGGCGTTGGGAGAAAAGCCGCCGACCGCGTGGAAATGGCGCTCCGGCAGCCAGACGGCGGTGAAGCCGTTTTTGTCCGCAAAAGCGGAGGCGTCCTTGAGGAGCGAATATTTATCGTCGCGATAAGCCGCATCATAATTCCCGAAGAAATAGAGACTGAACTCCATCGCCTGGCTCCGCTTGGGATGGCGCACGATGGCCGGGGGCAGCGGCTTGGGCAGCGGCGGCACGACAACGGAAGTCGTTCTCTTGACCGACCCCGGCTGGGGGATGAAACCGCCTTCGCGCAACGCCTCCACGCTTTCCTTGAAGACGCGGATGATAAAATCGATCTCGCCATCCGTGTGTGCGGTCGAAAGGAAAATGGGCCGCCCCTCCCAGATATGGATGCCCCGGAGGCGGAGGTGGAAGAAGAGCAGATTCGAATACTTGAATTCCTGCTGAAAGGCAAAATAGATCATCGAGCGAAACCAGGTCACCCGCATCGGAACGTGCTCCTGCTCGAAATAAGTATTCAGTTCATGGGCGAACCGGGCGGTGCTGTCGCTCAAGCCATCCTGCAGCGCCCGCCCTTCGCGCTTGAGGCGCGTGAGTATCGACAACGCCGCGCGGACGGCCAGCGGGTGACGAACATAGGTGCCCGCGAAGAACGTCATGCCAACCTCCGGCGAGGAATCGTCATCATATTGCCAATGGCCGCCGTCGAGCGCGTCCATGTACTTCGCCTTGCCGCAAAGCGCGCCGATGGGCATGCCGCCGCCGATGATCTTTCCGTAAGTGGCCAGATCGGCCTCGATGCCCCACAACGCCTGGATTCCTCCCGGATGCACGCGAAAACCGGTGATGATCTCGTCGAGGATCAGCACCGTTTCCGATGCCGCCGTGATCTTGCGCACCTCGCGCAGGAATTCGACCGGCTGCAGTTCGGGGCGGCGGCTCGGCACCGGCTCGACCAGCACGGCGGCGAGTTCATGGGCATGTGCGCGCAAAAGCTCCAGCGATTCGGGCGTACCGTAATCGAGCACGAGAACCTCGCTCACGATATGCTGGGGGATGCCGGGCGCGACAGGAACGGGACGCCGTACACCATCGACGACGGCGGCACGGACGAGTACCTCGTCGTTGATCCCGTGATAACCGCTCATCGTGGCAATCTTGGTGCGGCCCGTGATGGTCCGCGCCAGGCGAACCGCGGCGAGCACCGCTTCCGAGCCGGTGCTGCAAAACGCCGCGCGTTCCATGCCGGTGAGCTCGCACATCAGCGCGGCCACTTTGCCCGCCAGAGGCGATTGCGGGCCGACTTCGACGCCTCGTTTCAAGCGATGGGTCAACGCGCGTGTGATGAAGCCAGGCGAGTGTCCGAAGAGGTTCGTGCCAAAGCCCATCGTGAGATCGATGTACTCATTGCCGTCGATGTCCCAGAACCGGGAACCGTCCGAGCGCTTCACGACGATGGGGTAGACCATCTCTTTCCAGGTCTGGCGGAAACCGGCCACGGTGCGCGGATCGGAGAGATGTTTGCGGTGCTTCTGGGTATGGGCCTTCGAGCGAGCCGTGCGCTCGACATAGGCCTTGGTCAACTGGTCGAGATGCGCCTGCTGACGGACGGTGAGCCCGCCCGTGGGACTGCGATCAATCGGCTTGAAGGGGCCAAAACGAGCCGTGGCTTCCGAGCGAGGCACGGTCGCGGCGGGCGGCGGAATCGGGACCTTGGCGGCGGCAGCGTTTCCATTACGTTCGGGAACGGGCTCCGGCACCACGCCGTTGACGCGCAGAAGATCGAGCTGCTGGTTCATGACCTCAAACTGCCGCTTCATGATCCGGTCGATCAGGTCGTCGCGCTGGCCTCCATCCGAGGCGGTTGAAGGCGATTGCGGGGAAGCGGAGACAGAGGCAGGCGCTGCAGTGATGACTGGCGCAGAAAATTTATCGGCAGGCACCTGCTCGTCCATGTACTTCGTCACCGACTCAATGGTCACGAGATTTTCCATGAGCTGGCGGAAGGTGATCTTCACGCCGAATTTCTGGCGCAGCGACTGGCTGGCCTGCGTGAGCAGGAGCGAATCGAAACCGAGATCGAAAAAAGTCGCCGTCTGGTCCGCCGGACCCAGTTCGCGTCCCGACAGATTTTTAAATACCGATTTCACCTCGGCTTCAATCGCGGCGTAACGGGCACTCATGACTGGGCCCTCCCCTTCGCGCGTGGGGCAACCGGTGTCTGGCGTAAAACCTCAATCTGTTTCGTCATGATATGTAATTGCTCTCCGAGCAAGGCTTCCAATTCCAAAGCGGTGGTCACTCCGGGCAATATCTCGTCCTTTTCCCGGATCATGGCAACCGAATCCGGCGCTGGCTTGGCGCGTTGCGGCTCGATCCAGTAACGCTTGCGTTCGAAGGGATAGGTGGGAAGGGCCACCCGCCGCCTAGATCCAGAATGAAGCGCCGGCCATTTGATGTCCACTCCCGCCAGCCAAAGCTGGCCGGTCGCGGTCAGCAGAGCCGCGCGATCCGATTCCTCCAGTTGACGCGCACAGGAAGCCGCAATGACCTGCTGCGGTTGTCGCGCGGCGTGCTGTTTCGCGAGGGCCGTCAGGGTCTGTCCTGGACCAGCTTCGAGCAGCGCCAGATTTTCGTGGGCCAAAAGCACGGTGAGCGCATCGGCAAAGCGGACGGTGCGCCGCAATTGTGCGGACCAGTAGGCCGGGTCGATCCACTCCGCGTCCGTAGCCAGGCGCCCGTATAGGCTGGAAACGATCGGAATTCCCGGACGCGAACGCGGCACGCGCTGAACTTCGCTTTTAAATTCGGCGAGGATCGGATCCATCATGGCGGAATGAAAGGCGTGCGATGTTTTCAATTCGCGGCTGGCCGTCCCCTTCTCGTTGAGACGTTCACGCAGTGCGGCGACCGCATCCGTTGGTCCGGAAACGACGCAATTGCGCGGTCCATTCACCGAAGCCAATTCCAATCCTCCGCCGAGTAGGGGAAGGAGTTCCTTCTCCGGCAGCGCGACCGCGAGCATGCTCCCCGGCGGCAAGCCCTGCATCAGGCGTCCCCTTACGGTCAGAAGATGGAGGGCGTCCTTCAACGTAAAGATACCGGCCAGCACCGCCGCGACATATTCGCCGAGACTGTGGCCGATCATGATTTGCGGACGCACGCCGCGGGCCAGCCAGGTTTGCGCAAGGGCATACTCGACGACGAAAAGCGCGGGTTGAGTCAACGCCGTCTGGGTGAGCAGATGCTGCGATTGCAGCGTGGCCCAGTTGGAGGGATAGAGTACCTGGCGCAGGTCGAGTCCCAAGTCCGGCACCAGCAAATCGCAGCAGATATCCACCTGGGCGCGGAAGGTCGGTTCATGCTCGTAAAGCGCGCGCCCCATGTCGACCTGCTGCGAGCCCTGGCCGGGAAAGAGGAAGGCCACTCCGTTTTTTCGACCCGCGGTGTTGGCGCTCAAAAGCGCTTTTTTCTGCGTCAGGATATCGATGGCTTGAGGCACCGTCCGCGCGACGAAAATCCGCCGATGCCGGAAAGCGCGGCGGCCGGTTTGCAGGGTGTGAGCGACATCGGCGAGATCGATTTCCGGATGTAGGCGCAGATGATCCGCAAGTCGATCCGTAGCGGTTTCGAGGGCGGTGGGCGTCTTCGCAGAAAGCACGAATAACTGGTCGGCGGCTTCGCGGGCCACGGAGGTCCCTGGCGGCGCCTGCTCGATCACGAGGTGCGCGTTGGTGCCGCCCACGCCGAATGAACTCACGCCTGCGCGCCGGGGCGCGGTCGTCTCCGGCCAGGGTTGTAAAGTGGAGCTGACGTAAAACGGACTTTGCGCAAAATCGATGCGCGGATTCGGGCTGGAAAAATTCAGCGTCGGGGGAATCTCTCCCTGCCGCACCGCGAGAGTCGCCTTGATCAGACCGGCCACGCCCGCCGCGACTTCGAGATGGCCTACGTTGCCCTTCAATGCGCCGAGCGCGCAGAATTGCTTCGCAGCCGTGCCCGTGCGAAAGGCCTTGGTCAGCGCGGCGACCTCGATCGGATCGCCCAGCGATGTTCCCGTGCCATGCGCCTCGACGTAGCGGATGGTTTCGAGATCGATGCCCGCCAGCGCCTGCGCGGTGGCAATCGCCTCGGCCTGGCCATCGACGCTCGGCGCCATGTAACTGACCTTTCCGGAACCGTCATTATTCACCGCAAAACCGCGGATGATCGCGTGGATGAAATCGCCGTCGCGGAGCGCCTCGTCCGCACGCTTGAGGACAACCATTCCCACGCCATCGCCAAAGACCGTGCCATCAGCGGCGGCATCGAATGGACGGCAGCGGCCATCCTTCGAGACGATGCTGCCTTCCTCATAGAGATAGCCCCGCTTTTGCGGAAAGGTGACCGAGACCCCACCCGCCAGCGCGAGATCGCACTGGAACGTGAGCAGATTCTGGCAGGCCTGACAGATCGCCACCAAGGAGGTCGAGCAGGCCGATTGCACCACGACGCTGGGGCCGCGCAGATTGAGTTTGTAGGAGATCCGCGTGGCCAGGAAATCCTTGTCGTTGCCGAGCAACGCCGGATGCGCACCCATCTGTTGCGAGGAAAGAAACTCGGCCAGAAATTCGGGATTGGAACTGAGGTTGTGCAGGAGATAACTATTGAGACTGCATCCGGCAAAGACGCCCACGCTTCCCGAGAATTGTTCGGGATCGCAACCCGCATTCTCCAGCGCCTCCCACGCCGTCTCGAGCAAAAGGCGGTGCTGGGGATCGGTATACTCGGCCTCGCGCGGATGCATGCCGAAGAAATCGGCGTCAAAAAGATCGACGTCCGCCACGATGGCGCGGGTGCGAACGTAATGCGGATTGCGGCTCAGCGCAGCAGGCGCCTCGAGCTCCTGCTCGGAAAAGTGGGTGACCGATTCCACGCCGTTTTTCAGGTTCTCCCAAAACACGTCGAGATTCGGCGCGCCGGGGAATTTTCCGGCCATGCCGATAATCGCAATGCCATCCATGAGGTTCGTCGACTCGGTGCTCATGGAGCCAAGGCTTGGTTGGAAGTTGGGCGACGTCCGCGCGACATTGCGGCGCGCTGAAGACGGGCGCGGGCCTGAGCCTCGTCCTCGCCTCCGGGCGCATCGGCGCGTCGGCCGAGATGCTCCGCCAAGCGGCGAATGGTGGGAAATTGAAAGAGATCGGTGATCGGAATTTCCCGGTGTAACTCCTTCTGCAATTGCTGGTGAAGCGTCGTCAACAGCAGCGAATCGCCCCCGAGATCGAAGAAATTATCATCCGCGCCCACGGCGTCCCGGCGCAGCGCAGCCTGCCATAAACGGGCCAGTGTTTCCTCCAGATCGCTGCCGGGCGCGATATAATGGGCCGCCAGTTGTGGACGCTCCGACCCGGGAACGGGCAACGCCGCGCGGTCCAGCTTGCCGTTAATGGTGAGCGGGAAGATCGGCAGAAAAACAAACGCAGCGGGGACCATGTAATCCGGCAGGGTGTGGGCGAGATGGGCGCGTAATTCCTCGACGCCGGAAGCCTCCACCCCACTGATTACATAGGCCACGAGGCGAGCTTCCTGCCCCTTATCGACTCGGCAAAGAACAGCGCATTCCCGCACGGAAGGATGCCGAGCCAGGGCCGATTCGATTTCGGAAAGTTCGATGCGGAAACCCCGGATCTTCACCTGATGATCGATCCGGCCCAGATATTCGAGCTCACCGTTTTCCCGTTCGCGGGCGAGATCGCCACTGCGATAAAGTCGGGAAGCCGAGTCTGGTGTAAAAGGATTGGCAATGAAGCGCTCACTGGTGAGTTCCGGGCGATTCAGATACCCCCGCGCCACGCCCAACCCGCCGACGAGCATCTCGCCCGCTTCACCCCGCGTTACGCGCCGCCCGTTCTCATCCGCGAGATAGACCTGCAAATCGGGCAGCGGAAAACCAATCGCGCTGCCGCTCGTTTCCAGGTCCGCCAGCGTGACCGGGCGATAGGTAACATGCACCGTCGTCTCGGTGATGCCGTACATGTTCACGCATCGCGGCTGTCGGTCCCCGTACCGCTCGAACCAGGGCCGCAGGCTTTGAAACTCGAGCGCCTCGCCGCCAAAGATGACGTAGCGAAGGGTCGTCTCCATTTTCGGCGCGGCGAGATCGGCCTGCACCAGTTGGCGAAAAGCGGAGGGCGTTTGATTGAGCACCGTCACGCGTTCCCAAATCAGCAACTCGCGAAACGCCGTGGCGGAGCGGCTCACCATGTAGGGCACGATGACCAGCCGCCCGCCGTAAAGCAGCGCGCCAAAAATCTCCCACACGGAGAAGTCGAACGCGCTGGAATGAAAAAGCGTCCAGACATCCTGCGGACCGAAGTGGAACATCTCTTCGGTACTGGTGAAAAGTCGCACGACATTTTCCTGCGTGACGAGAACGCCCTTGGGCAATCCCGTGGAACCCGACGTATAGATGACGTAAGCCAAATCCCGAGGTCCGGCAGCCAGAGGCGGATTATCCGAAGCGTAGCTCGCGAGACGATCGACCTCCACATCGAGGCAGATGATCCTTCCCGGATAGCCTTGGAGATGCGCGGCCAGATGCGATTCCGTCAGCACCACTTGAGCGCCCGCATCTTGAAGCTGAAAATTCAATCGGTCCTCGGGACAAGCGAGATCAAGCGGAAGGTAGGCCCCGCCCGCCTTCAGAATTGCGAAGACCCCCGCGATCAAATCAAACGAGCGATCGAGATAAATTCCCACCAGGGAATCGGATGTCACACCGAGTTCCCGCAAATAGGCACCTAACTGATTGGCCCGGGCATTAAGCCGAGCGTAGGTCAGAGAATTCCCGTCCAGGGTTAAAGCGATCGCATCGGGCCGCGCGGAAACCTGGGCTTCAAATCGGGCGACAATGCTTCCGTCGCGCGGGATGGAGCCAGGGAATGAAATCATTGTTCCGGTTTCAAGGCACAATGTTTAAGAACATCGCTTAACGGTTCAAATTCAAAGTGATCAGCAGTCTAACCGCCGGAAAATTTAAGTTAAATTGAAAAATATTTAAAGCAGCAATTCAACGCCCATTATTCATCAAGATTGCTCGAAAATGATTTAATTTCGTTCGGCGAGATCGGACGCCGCGAATAAAGCCATGTTCAGATAAATACTCGCATTTAAAATGGGGCATCCTGAGCTTGTCGCACCCACGTGTGGCAGGATCAGTTTAGTTGCCTTGACCGAGGCAAAACTGATCCTTCGACAAGCTCAGGATGACTGATAAAAAGAAGCGGCTATCTAATTTTAAAGCGGTCTAGTTTCCTTTTCCCATGAAATACTCCCGCCCGCATCTCGACGACCATGTGGTCGTTTGGCTGGCATGGGTTTCCCAAGCCGGGCCGTTCTTAAAAGAAGGGGAAATCTATCTGAACCGGCAGGACCACGAACGCGCCGCTCGCTTTCGCTTCGCAGAGGATCGCGCGCGTTTCGTACTGGGTCGCGGGCTGCTCGGACAATGTTTGGGCCGCTATTTGGACTATCCCACAGAGCCCCTTGAACTGGCGTATACCGCCGAGGGACGGCCCTTTCTTCCGCGAGATTCCACCACGCAATTCAGCATTTCCCACGGGCGGGACCTGGTCGGCGTGGCTTTATCGAGGGGAACGCTCGTCGGAATTGACCTGGAATATGTCGCTGCGGATTTCAATTTCGATGAGATGGCGGAACGGATTTTCTCGGCAGCGGATTTAAAAAGCTTTCAAGCACTTCCCGCACAGGAAAAGTTACCCGCTTTTTTTTCCGCGTGGACAGCCAAGGAGGCTTACCTAAAGGCGAAAGGAGTGGGCATTTCGGAAGGACTGCGGGAAGTATCTGTGACGCGGCTACCCAAGGACAGCGTCTGCACCGTCACAGACGCCCGCGATCCTGAGGATGAAAAAAAATGGCGCCTTCGGGCGTTGCCGGTGCCGGCGGACTATCGGGGAACCATCGCGTGGAATGATCCCTCCAAGCAGATCGATTTCCACTTTCTTCCCCTTCCCTCACCGCCCTAACTGTTCGCCGGAATGATCGAAAAAGGCGTTGCGAAAAGCGTCGCGCCAAATTCCGCGAGGAAACGCTCGCGCAGGGACTCCGCCGCGCCGATCGAATCGGTCAGGGCGAAAACGGAACTTCCACTGCCGCTCATCAGCGAATCGAGGACTTCGGGTTGCGCCCGGAACCATTTCTTCACGGTGGGCAGCCACGGATATTTTGAAAAAGCCGGGGGCTCAAGATCATTGCGCAGAGTCACGTCGGCAAAGACCCGACCCGTATCGCCCTGGCGGGGCGATTGCGCATAAGTCTTGTAGGCCCACGGCGTCGATACTCCGAAACCGGGATGGACGAGCAGGCCCTGATAACGCTCCCGCAGAATCACCGGCTCGATGATCTCCCCTCGCCCATGACAGATCGCCGGGCGGCCATAGATGAAAAAAGGAATGTCGCTGCCCAGCCGGCCCGCGAGTTCGGCCAGCTTGCTGTCGGCGCAATCGATCCCGGTCAATTGACGCAGGGCCAGAAGAACGGCGGCGGCATCACTGCTTCCACCTCCAAGTCCCGCCCCGACCGGCACCGCTTTTTCCAGATGAATGCGAACACCAGTCGCGAGTTTGAACTCATCCAGAAAGATCCGCGCCGCGCGCGTGGCGAGATTGTCCTGCGCGTCGGAGAGCGCCGGGTCGGAGCAGGTGAACTCGATTCCCTGCGGCAGGAGATCGATCTCGAGCGTGTCGCCCAGCGAGATGGGAACCATGAGCGTTTCAAGCTCGTGAAAGCCATCGGGGCGGCATCCGAGGATGTGGAGATAGAGATTGATTTTGGCGGGAGCAAACTGTTTCACTCAACGCAGTAAAACCGCAACCACGATGACCGACAAACTGATTCTTGCGCTGGATATGAATAGCGGCGACGAAGCCCTCACCCTCGTCCGGCGACTCAAACCCTATTTAAGCCTCTTCAAAGTGGGCAACCAGCTCTTCACCCGCGAGGGGCCGGCCTTCATCAAGGCGCTTCGGGCCGAGGGTGTGGACATTTTTCTCGACCAGAAATGGCACGACATCCCGCAAACCGTGGCGCACGCCGTCACGTCGGCGGTCGCGCTCGATGTGCGCTATGTGACCATCCACGCGAGCGGCGGTTTGGAAATGATGCAGGCCGCGCAGACTGCGGTGAAGGGCAGTCGCACGGAGATTCTCGCCGTGACCGTCCTGACCAGCCTGGAGGATGGCGCGCTACGCCAGATCGGTTTCGATCGCACGGTGTCCGAACAGGTCGTCCGGCTCGCGCAACTGGCCGTGCTGGCCGAAGTCCGCGGACTCGTCTGCTCGCCCCTGGAAATTTCGCTGATTCGTGAAAACATCCAGGAGCAGATCAAGCTCGTCACGCCCGGCGTCCGTTCCGCCAAGGACGGCCTTCAGGACCAGAAGCGGACCCTCTCCGCCGCCGAGGCGTTAAAGCTTGGCGCGAACCACCTCGTCATCGGCCGCCCGATCACCAAGGCCGCCGATCCCGTGGCGGCTACGCTGGGGTTGATGGCCGAGTGCGGCCTGGCTTAAGTTGGAGTAGATTCACGGTATGCACCTCCGCCTTCATCATCTCGGCCTGCTCCTCGTTTTGATGGCGGGAATGGCGCGGGCGACAACGTTGCCGCCCGAGTTGAAAGCTTACGATTTTGCGGAGGCCTACTATGTCGAGGACGGCGGGGTCGTCGTCTCGCCTTATGATCACGGCTTTGTTTATCGCCACGGCGTGGAGACACCGGAAGGAATCCGGTTCATGCCGGGAGACACCTTCACGCAGTACAATCCGAATCGGATGGTCGAGGAGGATTACCGGTTGGTGCGGCTGAACTCGGAACAAAATCGCGCCTTCTTTCACGAACGTATTTACCGCTACAAGGTGGTGAAGGACTCACGTGGTCGCTGGCGGGAAGTACGTGGAAAGCTGCTCGATACGGATGATTTTTACCTGACCGAATTTCGCAGCCTTGAGCCCTTCGACCACGTTTTCACGGACATCGAAATGCATCCGGGCTCGCAGGAATGGCGCACCCGGCAGGATCCGAATTAGCGGGCCAGGATAACCGCGGTTGGTCCCGGGCCATGAGATATTTATTGAGACCTGTTAATCGTTAGTGCAATTCGGGGCGATTTAGGATATTTTCCGACATGCGCCACCGTGTTTTTGAGCTTTGCCTTCTGTTTGTGATTCTCCTGGCCGGTACAGCCCAGGCGGGAACGGATTCCTCGTTTGAATCCAGTTCATCTTCTTCGTCGTGCAAGCCGGAATGGAAGACCTGCGAATTTGCCAAGGGCTATTACATCGAGGACGGGGGCATTGTCGTCCGACCTCCCGACCATGGTTTTTATTACCAGCACGGAGTCGAGACGCCGGAAGGAGTCCGCTTCAAACCAGGCGACACGTTTGCCACTTACGATACGCAACGGCATATCGAAAAGGTCTATTGGTTGATGAAGGTGAATTGGTCGAACAGCCGCGCTTATTTCCACCAGCAGGTCTACGGCTACAAAGTGGTGAAGAACCGCAGCGGTCAATACCACAAGGTTCGCGTGGCCATGCTGGCCAAGCGGGATTTCTCCCTGACTCATTATCGCGGCCTGGTGGCCTGGGACCACTCGTTCACGAATATCGAAATGCATCCCGGCACGCAGCTCTGGCGGAACCGGCAGTTCGCGCATTAAAAGTTCTGATCCTACGGACGGCAGCCTTACGGAAAGCCGGTCTGGCGGCTTTCTAGATCGCGAACACGTGCTCCTCTAAGGCCGTAGTTGCCGATAGGACTTGCCACCGGCATCGAAATTGGCCGGAATGACATTCATCACACTGCCATCGCCTGAAGGCTTCAGCCAGCGGGCGCTGTGATCTTTATAGGCAACATCCATGCCCAAAAACGGCACCGGAAAATTGGTGTCGCGCGTAGCTGCACCACCTGGCGCATAGCTAACGGTGTAGCCTGAGGAAAAGACCACAGGCAACCCTTCAGGCGTGTCTGTGGTGACTCCAGATGTCACATCATAACAGACATTTTCCGGAGCAAGATGATTGGAAAGGGGTCGAGTCTTCCCAAGCATGGAAATGTAGAAGATCGAGGGATTGGAAACATATCCTCCATCGATCAGCTTCTGGAATACTTCCGTCGACGAGGCGCCGTCTGGATAGGCGCCATGATGATCGACCGAGTATTGATACATAGCCAACTCGATGCTTCGAGCTCCTTGCATGGCCATATTTTCCTTCGCTTTTTCTATCCCGGCAGTGATGGGCCCGAGAGCGATCCCAAAGAGGCAGGGCACGATTAAAATCATGCAGGCTCCCCCGATCACGAGCGCCCACACACAGCCGCTCATCTTCTCTTTCGGACGAACCACGACCGGCGGCGGGACATAGGCAGGCGGAGTTGCAACCGGAGTCGGAAAGGCGGCCAGAATCGCTTCAAGGCTCCCCCAGTCGGTCAACCCTTCATGCCAGGCAGGAGTCTGAGGGGAGATCTTGTTTTCGCGAAGGAAACTGCGGACTTGATCAACTGAATACGGACCGGTCTGTTGTCCGTCGACGATGAGAAAAATATCGGGCATGGAGCGTTGTATTTGCAGTGAGAAGCTAAACTTTTACGGCGCCTCGTAGACGCACTTGCCACGCTGATAGGTGGCGAGAAGATACGGCGTTTTTTCCGGTGAGAGCAGGCAGAAATCGGCGGGCTGGCCTTCGACCAGACCGTGCTTGAGGCCGAAAATCGATGCTGGACGCGTGGAGAAAGCTTCCCAGGCGTCCTCCAGATAAAGCCCCGCCATTTTTTCGGCGAGGAAAACGCCCGCGAAGGGCGTCAGCGTCGAGCCCGCAAGGCGTCCGGGACCGGGTTGACTACTCGATTCGGGCAGGCGAGCGGAACCATCGGCGCCGATTTCCACTTCGACTTCGCCCAGCGTCGTCCGGCCTTTTCTGCCCGCGGCGGCGCCCGCCATGGCATCGGTGGTCAGGAGCAACCGCGAGGAAGCCGCTTGCTCCAGCGCCTGCGCCAGCGCTCGGAAAGCATGAGGCGGAACATGCACGCCATCGGGGATGAGCGAGGCCATCAGTCCCGGCTGGGCCAGCGCGTGAAAGAGAACGTTATCGAACTTTGGCGCCAGCGCGGGCGCGGCATTGCCGAGATGCGTCCACCCGATCGCTCCGGCCTTGACCGCGCGAGCCAGCGTCTCTCCCATTGCCCCGGAATGGCCGATAAAAAACTCGACGCCCTGTTTCTTCCCCTCCGTGATCACCGTCACAGCCGCGTCAAGGTCCACCTCGGGCGCGAGCGTGATCAACTTCAGCCAATCGCCCACGAGCCCCCGCCATTCCTTCAATAAAGAGAGCGCCGGTTTTTGCATCCATTCGGAGCGATGCGCCCCGCGAAAGGAGGGATCGGGATTCAGCCACGGCCCTTCCAGGTGGAAGCCAAAACAGTTCCGCGGATCACGCCGGAGCCGCGTGACCAGGTCGCCAAGCAACTCACGATAGCCTTCCTCCCGATTCGTGATGAGGGTCAGCAGAAAGCCGGTGCAACCATGCGCGTAGAGCTGCTGGGTGGCGTGTTCCCAGGCCGCGTCCGATTCGATCGGGCGGTTGAAATCAATGCCTCCGAATCCGTTAATCTGGATATCGATCAGGCCGGGCGCGATCCACGGCAGATCGAGCACGTCGCCCTTGTGTTTGGAGACCTTCTTGAAAACGGAGCCATCGACTTGGACGTCGAGAATTTCGCCGGAAAGACTGCGCGCGGTGATTTTCATGGCACGACGAGAATCGGTTTGGAAGTGAGACGGATGAGCAGGCTCCAGAGGATAGCTCCAATCATGAGCACGAGCGGCAAAATCAACACGCCTTTTTGCAGGCTATGGGTCCAATCGGAGACGTGGCCCACGATGGTCGGCGAGCTCCAATCCCCAAAGAGATGGATCATGAACGTGGCCAGCGCGACTCCGCTGGCCCGGAGATGAACGGGCACGATCTCCAGGATCTCGCTGGTGATCGGTCCGCTGGGAAGAAAGAGGAAAAACATGCTCGCCCCCAATCCAATGAGCGAAAGCGTGGTGTTGCCGACCGTCAGCGCGAAGAAGCAGACCGGCAATGCGGCGACCAGCGAAGCCGCCATCACCCATACATAACCGGCGGGCGTGCGCTTGTGCAGGTAGGTCGCGACGAGGCCGCCGAGCAGCGTGGCCACCAGGCCCGCCCCCGCAAGCATCATGCCAAAGATGGTGGAGGCCGAACCGAGTGAAAGACCGTGGACGCGGTTAAGGAACGTCGGCCCCCAGATTCCGAACGCGCCAATAGAGAAAGTCTGCGCGGTGTAACCCCAGACGAGAAGTTGATAGCGGCCATTGCGCAACAGACCGAGGACTTCCAGCGCCTTGGCGCGAGGTGGCTCGATCCCCTTCCCCTCGAGGCCGTCCGATTCGCCACGCCGGGGCTCACGAAGCAGAAGAAGACTCAGCGCGAAGAGGATGCCGGGCAACCCGGCATAGATGAAGGCGTGCCGCCAGTCTCCCTGCTGGGCGAACAGGCCCCCGATAGTGAACCCGATGGCGGAGCCGACGGGCACGGCCACGTAGAAGATAGTGATCGCCGTATTGCGCCCCGGCGTGGCAAAGAGATCGGAAATCCAACTCGGCCCCATCGTGACAAAGCATGCCTCGCCAAAACCGACAAAGATTCGGATGGCGAAGAGCTCCGCAAAGCTGCCAGCCAGCCCACTGCAAGCCGTGGCCGCGCTCCAGACCAGCACACCCCCCAGCATGAGATATTTGCGGGGAAACCGGTCGCCCAGATAACCGAAGAGGGGCGCCGAGATGAAGTAGCCGAGCATAAAGGCCGACGCAATCCACCCGCCATCGCCGTCGCTGAGATGAAGCTCCTTTTGCATCGGCGTCAGCACAGCCGACATGACATACCGATCGAGATAGTTAAGGAGATTGAGGCCGGAAAGAATCGCCAGCGTGATCCAGGCGGTGCGCATTTTTTCGAGGGCGATGATGGAGGAGCGGAGTTCCGGTCATCCGGGCGGACGCAGGGGTGACTGCCCTCGTCCGCCGGAGCGACCGATGCAGAAAGCGCGTTATTTGTTCGTCGAATTCGTGTGGCTCGAATTCATGTCGTCCTGGACCTTTTCCTTCGCCTTGTCGGCCTCTTCCTCGACCTTGTCGCTGCCGGTTTTGACTTCCTCTTTCACCTTTTCCAGCGTGGGTTTGGCCTCCTCCTTCGCCTTTTCTGCGGCGGGCAGGACGTAGAATTTACCGAGGTAATAATAGAGCGCCAGTGTCTCCCGGGCGATCATGAAGGCATCGTCCTTGGTCACCACGCCGACATGCGACTGATCGATGTCGTGGATGCCCGCGAGCTGCAGAGCAAGCTTGGTGCGGGTGATATGGTAGTAATTGGTAACGATCATAACCGAATTGAGATGCCTTGCCTTCATGATGCGCGCGACGTCCTCGCCCGTTTCACTGGTGTGGACACCGGTCTTGTCCTGAATCACGGCGGCGACAGGAACCTGATGCTCCACCAGGTAGTTCGACATCGCGGCGGATTCGTCGTAGCCGCCGAGCTTGGTCGCGCCGCTGACGATGATGAGCGGGAACTTCCCGGCGCGATAAAGCTCGATCGCGTGATCGAGCCGGGCGCGCAGGATGGGCCCGGGCACGCCGTCCCGCCGGATCGCCCCGCCGGGAACAGCCGCGCAATCGGCATGCTCGCCATGGTCGTTGAGGCCATCGTAAACGATCCAGATCGCCGTGCCGACCAGGACCAAAACCGCCAACACAATGAGTCTGAAAATAAGCCTGAAGAGTCCACGAATCATGATGTTCGGCAACTTGCCCCAAACTTCGCCATAGCGCCAGCCGATTAAAGTATTGAATCCGCGAGGCGCAGCCTAATATTGCGATCGACGAGGGAATTTCAAAATGACCACGAAGCAAAAGACATCGAAATGGCGCGCGGTTTTAGCGGGGTGCGGAGGCATGAGCCGCGCCTGGGTGGAGGCGGCCGGGGCCATCCCCGGACTCGATCTGGTGGGGCTGGTGGATGTCCGGCAGGAAGCGGCCGAGAACCTGGCCGCAGAACGGAAATTGACGAAGGCGCTGATCGGCACCGATCTCGACACCGTGCTGGCGCAAAGCGGAGCGAACATCCTTTTCGTATGCAGCATCCCGGAGGCGCATTTGCCGAACATCCTCACCGGTCTGCGACGGGGCTGCCACGTCCTCACCGAGAAGCCGCTGGCGGCGACCATGCCGGAGGCCCGCACTCTCGAACGCGCAGCCCAGCGGGCCAGTCGGACGGTGGCCGTCATGCAAAATTACCGCTACGGACGGGGCATTCGCAGCCTGAAAAAATTCCTCGCGACGGGGAAAATCGGACGGATCACCAGCATTGATGCCGAGTTTTACCGTGGGTGCCATTTTGGGGGCTTTCGCGAAGCGATGGATCATGTGCTGCTGCTCGACATGGGCATCCACCCTTTCGACATGGCGCGATTTTTGGCGGGGGCATCACCGCTCGCGGTCCAGGCGCAGGAATGGAATCCGTCGAACTCCTGGTACCGCCATGGAGCATCCGCCTCGGCCTTTTTCGAGTTTGAAGAGGGCGTGACGTTCAATTATCGCGGGAGCTGGTGTTCGCAGGGATTCGACACGGAATGGAACGGTTCCTGGCGCATCCTGGGCGAGAAGGGCTGCGTTCGCTGGGACGGCGCCGCGAAGATCGAGGCCGAAGTGGTGGCCGGGAAGACCGGCTTCACGTGGCCCAAGAAGCCGATGCAGGTTCCTCTCCTCGACGAAAAGCCGTTTTCCCATGCCCACACGGTCGTCATGCGCGAATTCATCCGCTGCCTCAATTCGGACCGCGTCCCGGAAACGGTCATCACCGATAACATCCGCAGCCTCGCGATGGTCCACGGCGCGATCGCCAGCGCCCGGAAACAGCGGCGCGTTCTCCTCCCTTAGGGTATCGATCCCATCAAGGCCTTCGCACGGCGCAGCCAGACGGCATCGCGCTTGCGCTGAAACTTTGCCTCGAACGGCTCATCTGCGACGACGTCCTGCAGGATCTTGCGAGCCGGGGCGTAAT
>JAMFSY010000088.1 GCA_026225555.1 Methylacidiphilales bacterium | reverse complement strand
TTAGAAAGAGAGGCGAGGGTCGGAATCGAACCGACGCATACAGCTTTTGCAGAGCCGCGCCTTACCACTTGGCTACCCCGCCATCAACTTCAGCTCACCAACTTAGCGGGATGAGAAGAGCACGCCAAGGAAAAGTTCCTACTGTTCTTTGTGCTGACCGCAGGTTGTATTTAGAGATTAGACGGCGGCGTAAAATCGGGCATACTGCCAGCTCTCTTTTGCTTATGAAATTCTCGCTTCGCTGGCTGGGCCATTATCTTGATCTTACCGTTTCCGTATCGCAGATGTTGGACAAGTTGACTCTTTCCGGCACGGAAGTGGAGCATGTCCATTCGACTGGTGTGGAAAGTCCTCATGTGGTCGTCGCTCAAATACTCTCCTCTGTGCCTCATCCGAACGCGGATCGTCTTCGCGTCTGTCAGGTCGATGATGGCAAGGGAACGCGCCAGATTGTTTGCGGCGCAAAGAATTACAAGGATGGAGACAAGGTGCCTCTCGCTTTGCCCGGTGCGAAACTGCCCGGCGATTTCGTGATCAAGGAGTCGAAGCTGCGAGGCGAGCTTTCTCAAGGCATGCTTTGCTCCGCAAAGGAATTAGCACTGGCGGAGGATGCCGAAGGCCTGTTGATTCTGCCCGCCGACGCGCCGGTCGGGAAGATTTTCTCCGAATATCAACCGGGTGACACTGTGTTCGAAGTGGAGATTACTTCCAATCGGCCCGACTTGCTTTCCTATCGCGGCATGGCCCGGGAAATTGCGGCGACGGGCGCGGGTAGGCTGAAGGAAATCATCGCGCCTGCGGTGGTGTTTCCCGCTCACGCTCCAACGTGGACCTCGCGTCTGAGCGCGCCCGATCTGGGCCCTTACTATACCGCGACGCAGCTTACCAACGTGAAGGTCGCGCCGAGTCCTGCGTGGTTGCAGGAAGCGATTACGGCAACGGGGCATTGCCCGATCAACAACGTGGTCGATATCACCAACTTCGTGCTCTTCGAAACGGGGCAGCCATTGCATGCCTTTGACGTCGCGAAGTTGAAAGGGAATGTCATCGAGGTGCGGCGCGCGCGCGCGGGTGAAAAGCTCGAGGCGCTGGATGACAGGACTTACGAATTGCTCACGGACGATCTGGTCATTGCCGATGAGCAGGACGCTGTCGCCATCGCAGGTGTGATGGGCGGCAAGCCAACCGGCGTGACCGACTCGACGACTGAGGTTATCCTGGAAGCGGCCTGGTTTGCGTCCGCGACAGTGCGGCGCACAAGCCGTCGCCTCGGACTGATGTCCGACTCTTCTTATCGCTATGAACGGCGGGTAGATCCCGGCGCGCTGGTAGCGGCGCGTGACCGCGCGCTTGCCTTGCTGCAGGAGTTAACCGGAGCGACTATCGCAGCACAATCCTCGGTGGCCGGTGCGCCTCCTCTTGGGCATAGGCCAATCACTTTGCGCAGCGAGCGGATCAAGGGGCTGCTCGGCGTCGAGATTCCTTCCGCCACGGTGGAGGAGAATCTGCAGCGACTTGGCTGTGAAAAGGTTTCCGGCACCGGGGCTGGAGAGACCATGTGGCAACCGCCGACCTTCCGTCATGATCTCGTCCGCGAGGTGGATCTCATTGAGGAGATCGCGCGACTGCATGGGCTGGATGGCGTGCCTGGACGCCTCGTCACCGGGCTGCATCCCGAGACGGATGCGGATCGCGCGCAGGATCGTCTGTTGCGGTTGCGACGTCTGCTGGCTTCACGCGGTTGGGATGAGTGCGTGACGGATGCGCTGATTGAGCGCCGCTTCGCCACGAGCGAGACGGCCATTGAGATGGCGAATCCTCTCAGCGAATTACAGACCCATTTACGGCCCGCATTGAAGACCCCCTTGCTCCAGGTGGCGGCGAAGAATTTGGCGCGTGGCGTGGCGCAGTTGCGTCTCTTTGAAGTGGGACGCGTCTATGAAAAGCAGGGGCAGACGACGCAGGAACCGCAGCGGCTTGGCCTGCTCGTGGCGGGACTGGGCGCGGAAGCGGCTTGGTATTCGCCAGAGCGGGCGGCCGATTATTTTGACCTTAGCGGCGCGGTGGACCTGCTGCTGAAGCGCGCGCAATTCGAGGCGAAGGACATCCTGGAATCGGGTCCCCTGCCCGCGGCGGAACTGAAGCTGCACGGGATCAAGACGCCGGTCTTCTACGCGGAGATCGCGCTGGATGCCTGGCTCAAGCGCACGCCCCAGCCGGAGCGTTACCAGCCCGTGCCGGCTTATCCGCCGATGCGTCGCGACCTCGCGGTGGTGCTGGCCAAGTCGGTGCCGCAGGCGAAGGTCGAGGAGGTCATCCGCCAAGCCAAGGCGCCGAACCTGGAGAGCGTCCGGCTCTTCGACCTGTTCCTCGATCCGAAGGGAGAGAAGATCCCCGCCGACCAGAAGTCGCTGGCCTACGCGCTGACCTATCGCGCAGCGGACAAGACCCTGACTGAGCGGGAGGTCAACGATGCCCATGAGCTCGTGCGCAAGAAGCTGGTCGGCGAGCTGGGGTGCTCGTTCCGGGAGTAGCCGGGACCGGATTTGGGGCGCCGGTTATTTGCGCTATTCGGCCTATTTATTTAGGCGGAATAGCGGTTATAGCGGATTTAATGCGCCGGAACGGGGTAGGCGTCGATGAAGAGCAGGGTGCGCCGGGAGGTCGAGTGTCCGGGAGGGGGCGTGGGGCTCCAGGGATTCGAAGTACCCAGCCAGACGGCGACTTCCGGCCGGGTCATGAAGAGGGATGTGTCGAGACGCCGGACATTGAATAGGGGCTCCCGACCGCCGCCGGGAAGCGGAACCCAGCCGGCAAATTCGGTCAGCGTATTTTTGAAGGCAAGCCGCATCGTTTTGCCATCGGCGAGAAGCGTGGGCAGCGCCTCGAATTCCACGCCGGTTTGGCGGCTGGTGAAATGAGAGGGATTGAGTTTGCCCTGCGAATCGCGATCGAATTGCAGGGGAAAAGACATCGTCTGCGTCATGTCGAGATCGGCTTTTTGTCCGGCCCGCGTGGTCACGGTGGGCGAAGAGAGGAGGGACGTTCCGGGCAGCTTATGGAAGAACGCCACATCGTCTTTCTCCACCGCCGCATCGATCGCCGAACGCTTTTCGGCATAGGTCTTTTCGTCGAAGGAGATCAGGCGAAAGCCGACTTGAATCCATCGCTGGCCGGGAGCCGAATTTAAAACAGGCGTCGAAACCTCCGCGCGGATCTCGGTGGCGACGAGAGGCCAGCCGAGCGCGAAGCCGAGGGCCAGGGCGAGCGAGATCGTGACGCGGCCGAGGCTGGCGCGGCGTCGCGAGGGATGGAGGATGGCGGTGACCCGTTCGCCGACGGCGGAGGATGAGGCCATGGCGAGCGCACTGAATGCCGCGAGGGGATTCGAGCGCCAGGCGCGGGCCGCGTGGAGAATGAGATCGGCGTAATCGCTGGGCTGGAAGCGGTGCGCGAGGACGAGATCGTCGCAGGCGTTTTCACGTTCGCGGCGCAGGCGGGCGAGCGCGAGCCAGACCAGCGGATGCCACCAATAGACGATGCGCAGCAGCGCGAGGAGCGGGAGCACGCGCATATCGCCGCGACGAAAATGGGCGAGCTCGTGGCAGAGCATCATGGTGAGCCGAGACGCGGATTCCGTGAGCGCCGCGCGGGGCAGCAAGATCACGGGGCGCAGGCAACCGACGAGAACCGGCACGCGAATCTGATCGGAAATGAAGACAGGAGGGAGTTCTCCATTCGGGCAGAAAATCCGGGCCGCGACAAGAATTTCGGCGGCGAGCGGCGCGGGTTGGGCGGCGCGTTGGAGATTACGCCAGTGCCGCGTGGCGCGAGCGAGGAGAGCGGCTTGCAGCAGCATGCCGAATAAAAGCAGCAGGCTGAGGATATTTCCCGGCGTCAGCAGAGCCGGAGCGGAAGGGGCGGCGGGAGCGAGTGAAAAAGTATGGGATGGGGAGATTTCCGGCGCGGCGGC
>JAMFSY010000087.1 GCA_026225555.1 Methylacidiphilales bacterium | reverse complement strand
GTTCTCTTTCTCGGTGCCGGAACCCTGCATCTCCTGCGTCCCAGACTCTTCCTGCCCATCATGCCGCCTTGGATCCCCGATCCTCTTGCCTGTGTTCAAGTCAGCGGCGTCTGCGAGTTGCTGGGAGGCTTGGGCCTGCTCGTTCCGATTCGATCGGTTCAGGTTCTTTGCGGCTGGGGCCTCGTCTTGCTCCTGATTGCCGTCTTTCCCGCCAATATCTATATGGCCGTTGCCCACGTTCAGCTCCACGGCGTCCCTTTCCGGCCGTGGGTCAGCTGGGCACGATTACCGCTCCAACCCTTGTTGATCATCGGCGTGATGTGGGTCACCCGCATTTGGCCATTTCTTTCCCAAGGTGAAAAGGGACTTTCGACTTCCACATAATTCTTTCGACGCCCCGCCATGAAACATTATCTCGGCATCAGTCTCGTTCTGGTCACGCTCGCGGCCATCCTTTTCCTGGCTCTCTATAGTTGCACGATGGTGGCCGACCATACGATCGACCATGTCCGCGATGCCTTCGCCCAAGTCTTCAAGGTTCAACCGCAGGTCACCGTAAACCAGCGCGTGGTGATGACGCAGACTGCGCCGATCGCCGAGCTGGCCGTGGTAACCAAGGAGGAACTGGTCACGCTTGGCTTCACCGAACATCTCGAGGTTCTCTCCTACCCGCTGCCGCTCACAGAAAAGAAACTGAGCGTGGAAGCGGTCTTCCGTCTCAAGGCTGGTTTCGACCTGCACGAACCTTTCCGGGTCGAGATCGATCCGGGGACGCACCACGTCCATGCCACGCTTCCCAAAGCGAAGATCCTCTCGGTCGAGCAAGTGGGTGATCTCACCTATCACGGCGAGGATGCGGTACTCAATAAGGTCACGGATAAAGAGCGCGCGAAACTCCTCAATGCTCTTCACGACACGGCGCGCACCCAAGCTGAAGGCTCACCGCTCAAGGCCGAGGCGGAAAAAGAAGCTGATCAGCGCCTGCAAGACGTCTTCCAGCGCAATGGCGAAAGCCTCCAGACCGATTGGGCTCCCACTCCTCCGCAATCTTAAGTGGTCTGCATAAAAGACGTGATCTAGTGACGGGATCGTGACAGGATAGTGAACTTATTTTGTCCACGAACCGAACATTTTTGCCCAGTAGATAAAAGGCAAAAAACGTAAGTGCCTGCGGCTGAACAAACTTTGCCGCTGGGTATGCCTTCTGCGATAGTTCTGAAATTATGCCGTATCCCTCGCGCCGATTCTCACCCTCTCTCGAAGGCAACGCCTCGGTTGGGGAATCTATCCCTCGCCCGTCCCTCTTCGATACCAAGGACGAGTTCATCGAACGGATGGCGCCTATTGGGATGGCGGCCATTTATTTCGGCAGCTTTTCCTTCGCGCCCCAGGACGCCGCACTCTCCCGCCAGGCCCTTTTCAAGCTTTCGTTTGCCCACCGTTATTTCCTTCAGCCCGCCGGCCTTCGGATCGCGGTCCAGCGGCAAACCGCTGTTCTCACCGGCGAGGTCACCGGAGCTTCCGTGGCCTTGATGGGCGATATCCTCGCCCGCCAGATCGAGGGCATCCAGGATGTGAAGAATGAGACGAGCTTCGCGAGCGAAGCGGCGCAGGAAGGCGCCGTCGAACGCGACGCCGCGCAATTACTTTTCGCCACCGACCAGACCTTGAGCGCCAGCCTGCGGCTCACGCTGGAGGACGGCCACCTTATGCTCGACGGGGAAGTGAATTCCCTGCCCCAGCGGAGCTGGGCCGAACAACTTGTCTCCTCCGCCGGGGGCGATCTCCGGTCGCGTCTGAAAGTGGCCGCGACTGCGCCCGCGACCGATTCCGTCAAGCCGCCTGAGGTGGACGACGAATCGCTCCAGGCCTTGGTGTTGCTCCGGCTGCGGCTGGTGCGCGAGACGGAACATTTGCATCTCCGGGTCAAAGCCAATCGCGGCGTGGTCGGCATGCAGGGAAAAGTCCGCACGGAAGCTTTGCGCCAGCGGGTGGAAAATCTGACTCGCTCGACCATCGGCCTGCGCGAATTGCGCAGCTCGCTGGCCGTCGTGCCGTAAGGGGCGGCAGGGATTTTCGTCCCTACGCCAGAAGAGCCTGCGCCTCGGCGAAAACTTCCTCCACCGATAGCGCTTTCACCCCCGGTGCGCCTTGTAAAATCTTCACCCCCGGGCGCGGTGGCGCCCATACCTTGGGATCGGTCGGGCCAAATAAAGCAAGCATGGCTAGATCACGCCGGGAGGCCGCGGCGAGATGGGTCACCCCGGAATCGTGCCCGAGAAAAAGCGCCGCTTTGCTCAAGAGTGCACCGAGAATGGGGAGGGGAAGCCAGCGCGCGCGCAGCATGGGCAGGTCCTTCCACGCCTCGGTCAGGATTTGCGCCGGTTCCGCGTCCGCCTCGCCCTCGATCAGCAATAGGGTCACATCGGGGTTCGCCTTCACCAGGCGCCGGCCCACTTCGGCCCATGATTCCGCCGGCCAATTCTTGGATTCACCGCCGCTGCCCGGATGGATCGCCACCAACCGCGTGCCAGGTTTGAGACCGGAAAGAAAAGCCTGCGCCGCGTCGAGATCTTCGGGTTCGAGAAAAATCTCGCTTGCCGCATCGGGTCCTAGCGCAAGACCGAGCGGTTCCAGAATCCGCGCGAAATGGTACGCCGCCGGGCGTCCGAAATTCTCCGGCACGCGGGTCGGATGAGTGAGGATGTCGCCGGGCTGGCAGCGTTGCAGATTCGCGAAAAAAAGACCGTCGGGATCGTAGAAGTAGGAAAGCACCAGATCAAAGTCGCCGATATAATCCATCCAGCCGGGATCGAGCACCGCGCGCGGCGTGAAGAAGGCGCTGAGTGGACCGTGATTCACCGAACGAACGCCGTTCAGGTAATGGCGATCGAGCGCGATCTCGGCCAGACGCGGATGGCCGAGCAATTCGATATGAGCATCGGGCCACTTTTCCCGCAACAGGCGCAAGGTGGGAAAGCTGACGATGAAATCGCCGAGCCCGCCGCCGCGAATGAAAAGAATTCTCATAAAGCCTTCCGAGTTTGTCGCTCCTGCGGAGGGCAGTAAAGAGCCAAGGTAGTCAGTTCCGCCGTGCATCGGTTTCTTTGGGCGAGCCGCTGGGAATCAAGGACGCTGGTAGTGTCCTAAATTAGTGAGGGAGGCTATTTTCCAAAGAAACTGTTCCTCATTCCGATAAGTGAGAATGAGCTTGTGCGGTTAACATGATTTAGTCATGGTACCGCGTCTTGCTTGAGCGCTCCTCAGAATTTTATTGTTACCGCACATGCCCAGCACCGAGCGGCAGAGCGGAGTATTACAAGAGCTGACTTTATCGAAACAATCTTAAAACCGGACAGAAAAAGAAACCAGCGCCGTGGCGAACATGGCGGAATAGTGTATCTTTTTGAGAAGAGATTCGGTGCTCGGGAATTGCATATTTCAGCAGAGCTTTTTAAAAGTGATTGCTTTTTTATTACCGGATACTGGACATGACCCATCGAAACATCATTAACGTCGAAGCCAAGAACCCGCCAGTGGTGGAGATGGATACCACCGTTCGGGCCGCCTACGTCCGTTTTAGCAACAAACGCGTTTCGGAGACTAAAGTTGTAACGGAAAGTAAGTACACCGTTACCATCGACATGGATTCAAATGGCGATGTGGTAGGAGTAGAATTAGTAGGAGTCGAGGAATTTCAAATTGGCTGCTTGCTTAAAATGGCTGGAGTGGCGGTGCCTAATCCCATGTTGGAGGGCACAAGGTACGTTCCGGCTAAGCTCCAAGCCGCGTAGCTTCAACTACGCGAGTCGATTTTTAATTTCCTATAAAAGAATAGTTGGCTTATGGCAGCCTTGGTTATCGTGCTCGTTATTTTGGGAATCTTCCTGCTGATCGTTCTGGTCATCGCCGGGATGGCGGTCGGCATTTACAACCGGCTCGTCGCGCTGCGCAACGAATACAAAAATGAGTTCGCGCAAATCGATGTGCAGCTCAAGCGCCGCCACGATCTCATTCCCAATCTCGTCGAAACGGCGAAGGGTTACATGACGCACGAACGTGGCACGCTTGAAGCCGTCACGGCCGCGCGCAACGGCGCCGTCGCGGCCCGGCAACAAGTCGCGGCCGATCCGGCGAATCCCCAGGCCATCGCCCAGGTCGCAGCCGCGGAAGGCGTGCTGAGCCAGTCGCTGGGCCGGCTCTTCGCAGTGGCCGAGGCCTATCCTGATCTCAAGGCGAATCAGAATATGCTCCAGCTTCAGGGCGAACTGACCGATACCGAAAATCGCATTTCGCTGGCGCGCCAGACTTACAACGAAGCGGTGCGGAACTTCAATACCCAGCGCGAAATCTTTCCCAATTCGGTCATCGCGGGCATGTTCAATTTCGCGCCCGCCACGCTTTTCGAGATCACGGATCCCGGCGAACGCGAAGTCCCGAAAGTTTCCTTCACCTAAATCATGTCGCTCTTCGGCAAAGATCCGACCGCCCAGCCCGCGCCTTCGCCCTACGCGCGGGAACGGATCGAACGCGAAATCGCCCACCTGAAGAAACCGGCCTCGGTGCGCGATCCCAAGGCGACCCGCCGGTCGCTAGCGGCCTGGCTGATTGTTCTGACCGTCGGCTCGCTCCTCTGGCTCTTTTTCATGGATCCCATCCTGCATGGGTTCAAGCGCACCGATGCCATCCACGCTTACCTGTATCAGCGCAATTGCGGCAGCGACCAGAAAGGACTGGCCCTCACTGGCACAGGTGTCTTCACCCCCAATGAAATCGACCGGCTCAATCAGCGGCACGGCGCATTCCAGGAACTTTTCCCCAGCCCCGCCGCCGCGGACCAGACGACGCAAGCCGTGATTGAGTATTTCAAGGGCGTCGCAGACCTGCACGCGGGTCGATACGAGCAGTTGGATCTCGTCGGCAAAATCCGCTACCAGCTTTTCGTCCGTTTCGGCCTGCAACCGCCGACCGACTGGAACGTCTTTGATTCGTCCGTGACCGAGTAAGACGATCCCAAAGTTCCCGCGCCTAGCCTACTCCCTCAGGGAATTAATAATGTACATCCTGAGAGGCTTCGCCCACTCTCGGCTCGACATCTGCTCGGTCTCCATCCTTATGAAACGCTCCCTATTGTTCCGGAAAAAGAGTAAACGCGGTCAAACCTTGGTCGAGTACGCGCTTATTCTGGCTTTTATTGCCGTGGTCGCCATCTCGGTACTGCAGGCGCTGGGCAAACAGGTCACCGCGACTTTTAGCCGGATCACGACCTCCCTCGCCACGCCAGCCAGCCACTAAACGGGATCTTTCTCAGCAGTCGCAGAGTGTTTCATGGTTCTCTTCGGAAATAGTCCACTTTCCTTCGCCTCCCTGGCGGTGCCCGCGACTGTTGCGTTGCCGCCCCACGCCGCCGCGACTCCCACGCTGACCTGGGCCAGCGGCACGGCTCTGGCCGCCACCGCCCTTCTCGCCGGGGCGATTAATTCCGTGGCTGGCGGCGGAAGTTTCCTCACGTTCCCGGCGCTCATGTTCTCCGGAGTCAGCCCGATCCGGGCCAACGCGACCAATACCGTCGCGGTCTGGTTTGGATCGCTTGCCAGCGTCGGGGCCTACCGCCAGCAACTCGGCGGCCACCGCCGCGCGATGATCACGCTGCTCACCACGAGCCTGATCGGCGGGCTGATTGGCGCGTTGCTTCTGCTCAAGACCCCCGACGCGACCTTCAAGGTTCTTCTTCCCTGGCTGATGCTGATCGCGACGGTCATCTTCATCTTCGGCAAACACCTCACCGGCTGGCTGCGCCGGATGGTCCATCTCGATATCAACCAGCCGCAGACAATCGTGCCGTTTGTGGTCGGCTGCCTTCTGCAATTGGTCATTGCGGTCTATGGCGGATTTTTCGGCGGCGGAATCGGCATTCTCATGCTCGCGCTGCTGACCCTGCTCGGTTACGAGAAAATCCACACCATGAACGCGCTGAAAACCGTGCTGGCCACGACCATCAACGGCATCGCGGTCGTGGCCTTCATCCTCGCGCGCGTGGTCGAGTGGCCGCAGGCCCTGGTGATGATCGTCGGCTCCATCATCGGCGGCTACTACGGCGCGGTCATCGCCCAGCGCGTCTCCGGCGAAGTAATCAGGTGGCTCGTCATGGCAGTCGGTATCGGCATGACGATTTATTTTTTCATAAGGTAGGGACGGCAGTCCCTGCCGTCCGACGAATGCGACGGACGTGAAGAGACTCGCGTCCCTACCTTAAGGAAAGAATTCCCCAATCGCGCGGCAGACCTCTTCGATCGCTTCCGCGCCGATCTCGGGATAAATGGGCAGGCTGATGACTTCTCCTGCGAACCGATGCGCGACGGGAAAATCTTCCGGCCGATGACCGAGATACGCAAAGCAGGTCTGTTCGTGAAGCGGCAGCGGATAGTAAATCTCCGAGCCAATTCCGCGTGCGGTGAGATGCATGCGCAAAGCATCCCGGCGGCCTTCGCCCGGCACCCGCAGCGTGTATTGATTCCAGATATGCCCCTTCCGCGGCGAAGTCGCGGGAAGAATCAGCCACGCCTCTTTCTCCGATGTGCCGGCTGTCACCACGCCCGGTAATGCCGAGAGCCTCTCGGTATAAAGCGCGGCATTGCGGCGCCGGGCCGCCGTGTAATCGGGAAAGTGAGGCAGCTTCACGCCGAGCAACGCGGCCTGCAGTGCATCGAGCCGAAAATTCCCACCGATGACGTGGTGCATATATTTCGGTTCCATACCGTGCATGCGCAAAATCTTCGCGCGCTGCGCGAGTTCCGCGTCATTGGTCAATAACGCCCCCGCATCGCCGAGCGCGCCGAGATTCTTGGTCGGGAAAAAACTAATCGTCCCGAAATCGCCGAGTGTGCCGACCTGCCGGTCATCGTAAGTCGCGCCCATCGCCTGGGCCGCGTCCTCGATCACACGCAGGTTATTTTTCTGCGCCAGCGCGAGGAGTTCCTCCATGTCCGCAGCCTGGCCGAAGAGATGCACCGGGATGATCGCCTTTGTACGCGGCGTGATGCGGCGTGCCACATCGCGAACGTCGAGATTGAATGTCACCGGGCACGAATCGGCGAAGACCGGCGTCGCACCAACCCGCGCCACGCAACCCGCCGTGGCGAAGAAAGTGAAAGTGGGACAAAGGACCTCGTCGCCGGGGCCAATGCCGAGCGCCATCAACGCAAGCAGGATCGCGTCGGTGCCGGAGCTGACTCCGAGTGCATGCCGCGCTCCGGTGAATTCGGCGAGGGCCTTCTCGAAGCGATCGACTTCGGGCCCCATGATGAAATGCCCCGATCGGAGCACGCGCAAAAAAGCCTCATTCAACTCGGGCTCAAGCGCGCCGTTCTGCGCCTTGAGGTCGAGCAGGTTGACGTTCATTCGGGAATCATGCGCGAAGAGGGCGCGGCGGGAAAGCTCGCGGTTAATCCCCCATTGCTTCCGGAACGAGATGAGAAAGCGAATCGAACATCTCGGTTCCGAATCGGGCGAGCGCGAGCACCAGGACGAAATAGGCCAACGCCAGGGCGAGCCGCTGCCGCCCGGTGCAGGCGAGGTCCTCCCGGGGCGCCCGCGCGCGGACCAGCAGGATGAGGCGAGGGACCCCGAACGAAAGGACGCCAAGCAACACGAGATTGAAGTCATGTACGAGCTCGAGGGCGACCGCGAACAATCCCAACAGCCAGGCCTGCGGCGCAATGGCGGGCGCGATCCAGCCGCCCTCCAAATCCAAAACGGGAATCAAGGTGAAAAGATTGTAGAAATAACCGACGCACGCGATGCCCAGGAAATAGGGATTGTCGGTCAGCCGATAAACCCCCACCAAAATCAGGGAGGCGACCGCCCCGGTCAACGGACCGGCCAGACCCACGATGGCATCGATCCATGTTCGGCGGGGCAATGGGCTCAGGGTCGCGGCGGCATTCACGCCGAAAGGAAAGAACCGGAAACGGAGCGGCAATCCGTAAAATCTTGCAGCTCCCAATGACGCTGCTTCGTGGAGAATGAAGTGAAGGATGACGCCCAACGCCGAGGCCCAGCCGTAAGCCATCAAATCGCCCGTGGTGAGCACCTGCCCGCCAGCGGCGAGCGTCTTGGGATGCTTGAACGCCATGAAAATCAGGATCGCCAGGAAGATGCCCATGCCCATGGCCAGTTGCTCCGCCCAAAGGCGGCCGGGAGAAGGAAAGGCGGACGTTGGAGTCTTGTCGGATTCGCGAGCCATGCCGCCAGCTTACCGCGCGCGGCAATCGTGTCCAAACCAGAGTGCTGCGCACGGCAATAAAATGCTGGCCAACTGGAATGAAGAACTTGCTAAAAAAAAGCAGTCATCCTGAGCTTGTCGAAGGATCAGGTCGGTTGCCTCTTTCTTTTACCGAAACAGAACTGATCCTTCGACAAGCTCAGGATGACCGAAATTTGAGAGCGAGCCTTTTTCAGCAAGCTATGAAGGAATAGTTGCGGTAAAGAAAGGGCCTCCCGAACTTGCCGAACCGCTGGGCTCGGGGTAACCCTATTAGCCGTATGAAACCTGTCGCATTGATTATCCGGGACGGTTGGGGAATTAGCCCAAAGGGCCTCGCCGCCGCGCGGCAGGAGGGCAACGGCCCACTGCTGGCCAAACTTCCCTTTCACGAACATCTTTATAAGACCTATCCGCAGAGCCGTCTCAGCGCGAGTGGCGAGGATGTCGGCCTGCCCGCCGGGCAGATGGGCAACAGCGAGGTCGGTCACCTGAATCTCGGCGCCGGGCGGATCGTCTACCAGGAATTGACGCGCATCAACCAAGCGATCAAGAACGGCACACTCGCGACCAATCAGGAATTGGTGAAGTTTTTTGATCAGTTGAAGGCCAGCCATGGCGCGCTGCATCTGTGGGGCCTGCTTTCCGATGGCGGTGTCCATTCCCACCAGGAACATCTTTACGCGCTCGTGCAGGCGGCGAAGAACGCGGGACTGACCAAAATTTTCATCCACGCCTTTCTCGATGGCCGGGACACCTCGCCCAGCGGCGGTGAGAAATACCTTACCGAATTGCAGGCCAAGTTGAAGGAGATCGGCGCCGGAAAAATCGCCACGGTGATTGGCCGCTATTTCGCAATGGATCGCGACAACCGCTGGGAGCGCGTCGAGCAGGCCTACAAACTTTTGTTCCTGGGTGAGGGGACCTACGTCGAGGATCCCGTCGCGGCGGTGAAGAATGAGTACACGCAAAAGAAGACGGACGAATTTATGCCCGCCTTGGTTTGCGTGAAGGAACCGCGTCCCTTGATCGCGGAAGGCGACGGGATTCTCTTCTTCAATTTCCGCGGCGATCGCGCGCGCGAATTGAGCCAGATCGTTTTGCACGCGGACTTCAGCGGCTTCCCGCGGCCCTATTTTCCGAAGGTGCATTACCTGACGATGACGCAGTACGACGCGACCTTCGACGCGCCAGTGATGTTCGGGCCGCAATCGATGCATCACCTGCTCGGGCAGGTCGTCTCGCGCGCAGGCAAGCAGCAGTTGCGCATGGCGGAGACGGAGAAATATCCGCACGTCACCTACTTCTTCAACGGCGGCGTCGAAACGCCCAATCCTGGCGAGGACCGCGCGATGGTCGCGTCACCCAAGGTGGCGACCTACGATCTACAACCGGAAATGAGCGCGCCCGAATTGACTGATGAAGTGCTGAAGCGACTCGACACCGGGAAGTACGATCTGCTCATCCTGAATTTCGCGAACCCCGATATGGTCGGCCATACCGGCGTGCTCGACGCGGTGATCAAGGCGGTCGAGACGATCGACGCGTGCCTGAAGCGCGTGGTGGAAAAGATCCTGAGTCTCGGCGGTGGCTGTCTCATCACGGCGGACCACGGCAACTGCGAGCGCGAGATCAACGACGACGGCTCGCCGAACACCGCGCACACGACCAATCTCGTTGAGTTCATCTACGCCGGGCCGAACGCGGATAAAGCACAGCTACAGGACGGCATCCTCGCCGATGTCGCACCGACGCTGCTTTATCTGATGGATATCCCGCAGCCCGAGGAGATGACGGGCCATAGCTTGGTGAAATTTAAGGAGTAGCTTAGGGGTAGGGACGGCAGTCCCTGCCGTCCGACTCTTGCTTGGCCCTTCACATGCTCATCGACACCCACGCCCATCTCGATTATCCCGACTTCCATCCCGACCGCGCGGAGGTGATCGGACGCGCGACCGATGCGGGCGTGACGGAAATCATTTCCATCGGCACACGAATCGATTCGAGCACGCGGGCGGTGGAGCTGGCGGAGAATTTTCCGAACATCTGGGCCACGGTGGGCATTCATCCCTGCGACGTCGATAACGCGCCGGAAGATGCCATCGACCATTTACGCCAGCTCGCGCAAAGCTCGCGCGTCGTCGCCATCGGCGAGATCGGGCTCGATTATCATCACCTGCCGGAAAATCCGGCGGACGTTCCGGCAAACAAGGAACTTCAGGCGACGCTTTTCCGCCAACAACTCACGCTCTCCGTCGAGTTGGGTCTCAATGCCGTCATCCACCAGCGCGATTCGTGGGATGATACCTTGGCGGTCCTCCGCGAATTCACCGGCCGGGTGCGCGGCGTTTTCCATTGCTTCGGCGGCACGCTGGAACAGGCGCAGGAAGTCATCGCGCTTGGCCATCTCGTTTCCTTCACCGGCATCGTGACGTTCAAGAATGCGCGACAGGTGCAGGCCACCGCGCAGGACATCGCCATCGACCAATTCATGGTGGAGACCGACTGCCCTTATCTCGCGCCCGCGCCGGATCGAGGCCAGCGTTGCGAACCGGCCCATACGCGCCGCGTGGCCGAATATATCGCCACGCTGCGCAATACCTCACTCGAGGAAATCGCCGGGCGCACCACGGAGACGGCGCGAAACTTCTTCCGGTTTCAAAGGCCCTGACGTCACCCGGGGCTGGCTTTATTTTCGCGTTCCCGGCAATTGCCCAAGCGCCGCGAGCGCCAGGGTGATCACCAGCGAACCCAAAATAATCGGCCACCGGCACTGGCTCACGAACACTTTAAAGGCCGGTGCCGAAGAGCCGTGAGGCACCCCCAAATGCAAAAAGGCGAAATGAACGCCAAAGAGTAATCCAAGGACGAGAAAGGTGCCCCTTAAGAGAACGAACCACCAGATGGCAGCTACAATCGCGACGACGACCACATTACGTCGCTCGGGCAAGCGCGCACCCGGTAGTCTGCCGCTAAAGGTCAGCCAGATGGACAAGGCGAGCGCTCCCAGAAAAGTGGGATATTCATATTGATTCACAAGGAGACGGCCCATCGCGAAACCCGCCGCGAGCGCGCCTTCCGGATGGACGGCGGACACTTTTATTTGCACTGCGATGGAGGCGGCCAGGATGAAGACCCCCGCCAGGATCACCCACCAAAGCAAGGCCGTGATGGCGAGACGGATGCTGTTACGCTGAGGCTGAAAGGAAAGTTTCACCACCCGCTTGCGCTTGAGACGACGAGCGTTTCTATCAAAAGGTGGCGGCGGGTTGGAGTTTCTCATTAAGCGCGAGAAGATTTGGGCATCCGTGGTATAAAACCCATGAAACCCGGAACTCCCCCGACTGGCAAATCTTAATCGGCTTCCGGGTTGAAGGTAGCGATTGAATCCGAATCATTAGCGGCCTAGGTTAGGTGTGATGCCTTTGATCTTGATTTTCATCATCAATGCGATCGTCTTCATTCTTTCCTTGATCGGTGTGATCGCCGCTTACTTTGAGCGCAAATGGAAATGGTTCATCGTCATTCTTATCTGCGTGATCCTGAGCGCGGCGGGCGTCGCCATGGAACTGGGCTATTGGTTTCTGCCTTCGGCGGCGCAAAAATCGCCCGTCTATGTCAGGCAAGCGTTAACCCCGCTCTGATCCCGACGCCTTTTTGCTTCCCGGACTTGCGGGCAGGCTGAAGGCAAGGCACTTTGGAGGCCTATGAAAGCGCTAGAAGAAGGCAACGACCTGCAGCTCGATTTCTCAAAGCTGCAAAAGATCGCGAAGACCGGCCTGCCGGTGTTACCCGTGGTGGTGCAGGATGCCGATTCGCATGAAGTCCTGGTCGTCGCCTACGCGAACCAGGAGGCGCTGGAACACTCGCTCAAAACGGGCATCGCGACTTTCTGGAGCACCTCGCGCAATGAACTCTGGATCAAGGGCGCGACCTCGGGCGACACGCTCAAGCTGATCGATGTCCGCGTGAACTGCGAACAGAATTCCCTGCTTTACCTCGTGCGCATGGTTGGCGGCGGCGTCTGCCACACGAAGGATGCCGAAGGGCACACCCGCAAGACCTGCTACTACCGTTCCCTCCGGGACGGAAAGCTTAGCTTCCTGGGGAAATAGCAGGCACGAACGCGCCATCGGGGATATCGAGTCCCCTCAGGAAGAACCAGAGCGGGGACTTTGCCCCCGCCCTATTTCTTCGCGCGGCGCAGAATGTAAATACCGAGATAGACCGAGCCGGCCAATGCGAAGAGCAAGGCCACGATCATCGGGGTATTCACAAACGAATAAATGTAGCCGACGGTAGTATCGTTGGTAGTAGTAGGTTCCATAGAATCAATCTTTAAGTCGAGTTATCGACAGGAGCCTACACGGTCAACCCGCTTTCACCAGTAGCATCTTCGTCACTCTCGGAAACGACCCGCGCAATCGCGGTCAGCTTATCCCCGGTGTTAAGATTGATGAGCTTAACCCCCTGCGTGTTCCGCCCGGCTTCCCGGACGTTGTTGACCGGGGTGCGGACCATCTGGCCCTGCTGGGTCAGCAACATGATCTCGTCACTATCGGTCACGGTCAGGGCGCCGACGACACAACCCGTCTTGTCGTTGGTCTTCATCGTGATGATGCCCTTGCCGCCACGCGTCTGCGTGCGGTATTCCTCGAAGGACGTGCGCTTGCCAATGCCGTTTTCCCCGGCGACGAGCAGCGTCGCGGCGGTATCGACCACGGCCAGGGCGACGACCTTGTCCTCCTTGTCGAGCATGATGCCTCGAACTCCAGTGGAATCCCGGCCCATGGAGCGGACGTCGGATTCCTCAAAGCGGATGCTCATGCCCTCGCGGGTGATGAGGACCGCTTCGCTCGTGCCGGTCGTCTGGCGCGCCTCGATCAGGTTGTCGTTCGGTTCGATCGCGATGGCGATGATGCCGCCCTTGCGGACATTCGCGAATTTATCCAGGGAGGTCTTCTTGACCGTGCCCCGTTGCGTGGCGAAGAGGACAAAGCCGTCCGACTTCCAGGTGATATCGTTATTCTGCGGATCCTTCTTCGATTCCACGCGGATGAGCGCGGCGACTTTCTCGCCCGGCTTCATCTCGAGCAGGTTCGCGATGGAGCGGCCCTTGGCGGCGCGGCCCATGTCGGGAATCTCATGCACCCGTTCCACGTAAACGCGGCCCGTGTTGGTGAAGAACATCAGGTAATCGTGGGTGGAGGCGGTGAAGAGATGCTCGACGAAATCGTCGTCCTCGGGCTTGTCGCCTTCCTTCGTCGTCATGCCGATCACGCCGCGGCCGCCGCGACGCTGCGCGCGGTAGCTGCTGATGTTCGTGCGCTTGATCAGCGAGTTGTGGGTGATGGTGATGATGACACCTTCGTTCGCGATCAGATCCTCGATGGCCATCTCGCCCTCGTCGGGGACGATCTGCGTGCGTCGTTCGTTGCCATGCTTGTCGCGGATGACGATGAGCTCTTTCTTGATAATGCTCAGCACGCGGATTTCCTTGGCCAGGATGTCGATCAGGTCGGTGATCTTCTTGAGCAGGTCCCGATACTCGTCGGTGATCTTGCCCCGTTCCAGGCCGGTGAGTTGATAGAGGCGCAGTTCCAGGATCGCAGTCACCTGCTCGGCGCTGATGAGGTAGCGATTGTTCGTCAGGCGGCTCGGCGCGTGGATCTGGATGCCGAACGATTCCACTTCGGCGCGGGTGAAGTTATAGGCGGCCAGCTTGACGCGGGCCTCTTCGCGATCGTTGGATCCGCGGATGATCTTGATCACCTCGTCGAGATTGGCCAGGGCGATGAGATAGCCTTCCAGCATCTCGGCGCGGCGCTGGGCCTCGCGCAATTCGAAGCGCGTGCGGCGCATGATCACTTCGCGGCGATGCTCGATGTAGCAGTTGATCAGCTCCTTGACGTTCAGCGTCTTGGGCCGTCCGCCGTCGATGGCGAGCTGGTTGACCGCAAAGGAAGTCTCCAGCGAAGTCATCTTGTAGAGCTTGTTGATGACCACCTTGCTGATGGCGTCGCGCTTGAGATCGATGACCACGCGCGTGTTTTCATCCGACTCGTCGCGCACGTCGGTGATGTCGGTGATCTCCTTCGTGTTGACCAGTTCCGCGATGCGGGAAACCAGCTCGGAGCGGTTCACGTTGAACGGAATCTCCGTGACGATGATCTGCTCCTTGCCGCCCTTGGGCGTCTCGGTGTGCAGCTTCGCGCGGACGCGGATGCTGCCGCGGCCCGTCTCCTGGTAATTCTTGATTCCCTCCATGCCGAGGATCGTGCAACCGGTGGGGAAGTCGGGGCCCTTGATATACTTATTGAGCTGCGCGACGGTGATATCGGGCTTATCGATCTGCGCGCAGATGCCGTCGATCACCTCAGTCAGATTGTGCGGGGCCAGATTGGTCGCCATGCCGACGGCGATGCCGGTGCCGCCATTGACGAGCAGGTTCGGGAACGAGGCGGGGAGCACGACCGGCTCCATGTTCTTCTCGTCGTAGGAGGGCTGGTAATCGACCGTGTCCTTGGCGATATCCTCCATGAGGATGGCGCCGAGATGCGTCAGGCGCGCCTCGGTATACCGCATGGCCGCTGGTGGATCGCCTTCGACGGAACCGAAGTTCCCCTTGCCTTCGATCAGCCGCTCACGCATCGACCATGGCTCGGCCATATGGACGAGCGTCGGGTAGATCGCCTGGTCACCGTGCGGGTGATACTTCTTCATCGTGTCGCCGACGATACCGGCGCACTTCGAGGTCGGCCGGCCGGGATGCAGGCCCATCTCATGCATGGCATACAGGATGCGGCGTTGCGAGGGTTTGAGGCCGTCGCGGGCGTCAGGCAGCGCGCGCGAAATGATGACCGACATCGAGTAATCGAGGAAGGAATTGCGGATTTCTTCCGCGACGTTGATGCGCTCGATGCGTTCGCCGGGGGAAAAGAGATTTTCAGGCATAGGGGGAAAGGGGTCCGCCGTTCGTCACAAACGTACGGCGGGAAGGTTTAAATTAGAAAGCGCGAAGGAATGCGGCAAGAGAAAAGGCGGGCGGTTTCCCACGGGATAGCTAAGTCGCCTTCCTATTTCGTGCTTGTCGCCCTTCAAACTTGGTCTATCGAATGAGAGCTCATTCCATCCCCCATGAACCGCATTCAATTCGTGATCCTGCTTAGCGGGAGCACTCTGGTCATCGTCTTTCTCGCATTACAGACCCTCTTCGCCCATCAGGTGCAGACCCAGCAAGTCCTCGTCGCCCAGGCTCAGGAAACGGTCGCACAGGGCCGCAGTTGCGATACCCGCCTGCGCCAGCTCGTCGGCCGGATTTATCAGGTCAGCCAGCAGACCCAGGACCCAGGGTTGAAGGATCTGCTCACCCGCCAGGGCTTCACCGTCTCGCAGAATCCGGCCCCCTCCTCCACCTCTGCTCCGGATAGCAGCCCGGCGCCATTCAGCCACTAAACTTTCCTCCTATGTCCGACGATACGACAACTTCTGAATCTTACTCTTCGTTCTGGCCGATGCTGGTCCTCGTGGTTGGGCTCCTTTTTTGGTCCGGCTACCTCACCTACCAGGCTTACAGCCAGAAAACGGCCCTGGTCAACGAGCTCGCAGCCGCCCAGCCCACGATCAGCGCGGCGAAAAACATGCAGACGAAACTTTACGCCGTCGCCCAGGACCTGATCCAGACCAGCGCCAAGGATTCCGCCGCGGCCCAGATCGTCAAGGAAGCCAATATCCAGATCAAGCCGGGCTCGAACACCACGTCCGACAATTCCTCCGCGCCTGCGAAGTAATTTTCCGCCCTCCTTTAGGGCAGCACATCACGGCATGACCGCCGCGCGCTGACTCAGGATCGCATCGATGCGCGCCTGCGTATCCGGCCCTTCCGAAAGGGTCGTCTGCGTCAGCGGAGTGCCCCGGTAAACCTGGTAGGAGTAAACCGACTGCAGATCCGGCCTGGCCGAGACATTGACGAACTCCGCGGACTGGACCTGACCCGGAATTCTTCCTCCGAACCAATGCCGGTCCTCCTGCTCGCGCCAAGTCACCAGGGAAAGAACGGCCCCGCCCGGGTACGGAGTTTGCGGACTCGTTCGGGCATGGGTCAGGGCCACGTCATTGCCATAGAGCGTCGACATTGTTCCGTCCCGGCGATTCACGGATGAGGTGATCACCCCCCAGCGAAAAGGCTGGTAGGGAAGATTGTCGGGCAACGCGGCCTCCCGGTTGAAAAGTCCCGGTGGTTCCGCGCGATCCTTGATCGGCATGGTGAAGGCGAAATCGTTGTCAGGCATCATGGCATGACAGCTGGTGCACTCGACGGCGAAGGAGCTGTTTTTCCCGTAGGGAGTCAGGCCGGTGCCGCGCCACCGCCCGAAATTCCAACCCTCTGTGGAGGCATATTTTTTGGCATCCTTGACCATCATTTCCACCTGGTAAAAGGTCCCGGTTTGCAGGCCGCCCTGGCCATCCGGCTGTTGCTTCCACGCGATCTTGGCGAAGGCCGAGCCATCAGGCCACGGATGAATGTTGTTCTCCGCGATGGCGCGAACCGTCACGTCGTTACCCAGGATCACGCGCATGGTATTATTATCGAAGCGGTCGGTCGTGCTGACCGGCTTCCAGTTCTTGTAATCGGGCAGGAACGCCATGCCGTTTGGGGCAGGCGGCACGCCGGTCGCTAGCGTCTCGGCGCGAGGGACCCACTTCTGGTATTCCGCTTCGGCGGCAGCCGCCTGCGCGGGATCGGCCGGCTGGATTTCATCGGCGGGATGCAGGTAGTTCTTCAGGACCTCAAGCTCCGCGGGAGTAACGATCGATCCGCGATGAATCAGCCTGTATTGGGCGGGTGGCATTTGCCCAAACTGGACCTGGTTGACGGCTTCGTAGAGAAACGCACTTTGCTGGGCGGCAGGCATCCGGCCAAACTCCGAGAAATTCATATGCGACCGGGCCAGCTTCACGTCCCGCGCCACGAGCCAATATCCGGGCACGATTTGATCATACCACGAGAGCTTCGTCTCATTGGAATGACAGTTGTAGCAGGAGGTCCGCAGGATCAACTTCACCGGAGCGGGCGCCTGAAGATCAGCCAGCACAGGGGGGTTGCTCAATTCTGGCCGGATGAATTGTAGGCCGAGAAAACAAACGGCTAAAAAAGCAGCGAGAAGCGCCAGTGCCCGCAGCCGCGTTCGCGAAAGAAGAGTCATAACCCTCCCGCAGATGGTATTTGGCCCGTGGTCGGCTTCATGGTCATGGACGGTTTCTCAATTACCCGCTTAACCCTAACGCTCACCCGGCGGTGGGCGGAATCTCCACTCCCGCGCCCTCACTATGCCCCAGGTCCGGCCCCGCTTCAATCCCGGGAAACCATCCCACTTTTCCTTGTCTCCCGAAAGGAGCGGCGCATAATGGCGGTCGGATTCTGCAATCCCTGTTTACCGAAGCCGGTGTGGTGAAATGGCAGACACGACAGACTCAAAAT